>NZ_DBHIRJ010000003.1:81707-229471 GCF_057275535.1 Abiotrophia sp. | reverse complement strand
GGCCTAGTTGCGACGCGCAAACGCCAAGCGACAGATGAAGACTAAAGCCTAGTCAGATAAGACAAGCCCCAGCTTTCGATTTGAGAGCTGGGGCTTCTTATTTTGAATTTTAGGCTTGCATTCTGAGAAAAAAGGTGTATAATGAGAATCAAATGAGAGAGAAGGAGGGCATTCGCCATGACATTTACTGCAACTCAAAGTTGGCAAAGCTGGCATAGATAAGTTGTGTGTATGTTCTGGAACATAGATGCAACTTTTAGCGTGGTCTAAGATGCATCTATGTTGGCGAATTTGTTCCCGATCAGGAGATTAAGAGCCGCATAGTCGCTACTATGTGGCTCTTTTTGTATCTTAGCTAGCTTTGACTTTTAATCAGATAGATAAGCAAAATTAGAGGAGGAACCCCTTATGACACAAGAATTAAGACAAACACCAACAGGATTTTTTGGAGAATTTGGCGGTAGCTATGTGCCACCAGTTGTTCAAGAGGCCTTGGACCAATTAGCGGAAGCCTATGACCGCTACAAGGATGACCCAGAATTTCTGGCTGAATACCACCATTATCTCAAGGACTACTCAGGTCGTGAGACCCCGCTCTACTATGCGGAGAGTTTGACCCAACATTTGGGTGGGGCTAAGATTTACCTCAAGCGTGAAGACCTCAATCACTTGGGGGCCCACAAACTCAACAATGTCATCGGGCAAATCCTATTGGCTAAGCGCATGGGCAAGAAGAAGGTCATTGCTGAAACTGGGGCTGGTCAACACGGGGTGGCGACTGCGGCTGCGGCGGCAAAGTTCGGTATGTCTTGTGACATCTACATGGGCGCCCTAGACGTAGAGCGTCAGCGTCTCAATGTCTTCCGCATGGAAATGCTGGGGGCCACCGTCCATGCCGTGCAAGAAGGGGAACGAACCCTCAAGGAAGCCGTTGACGCAGCCTTTGGAGCATGGATTCAAGGCATTGAGGACACCTTCTACGTTCTAGGTTCGGCTGTTGGCCCTCACCCTTATCCTTCCATGGTCAAGGACTTCCAGAAGGTCATTAGCCAAGAAGCTCGTCGTCAGATTCTGGAAAAAGAAGGGCGCCTGCCTGACATGGTCATTGCCTGTGTGGGTGGCGGCTCCAATGCCATCGGGGCCTTTGCTGAATTCTTACCTGATAGCCAGGTAGCCTTAGTGGGGGTTGAAGCAGCTGGCCATGGGCTCCAGACCGACCGTCATGCAGCGACCTTAACTCTGGGCACTGTCGGGGTTGTGGATGGTATGAAGACCTACGCGCTCTTCAATGAAGATGGCTCAGTGATGCCAGTCTATTCCATCTCGCCAGGGCTGGACTATCCTGGGGTAGGGCCAGAACATGCCTATCTCAAAGATGCAGGCCGAGCTCAATATGTGCCAGCAACAGATGCCGAAGCTGTTCAGGCCCTCTTGCTCTTAACCCGTCTGGAAGGCATTATTCCAGCTATTGAGAGCTCTCACGCTCTAGCGGAAGTCATTAAACGTGCCCCTCAGATGTCACCTGATCAAATCATTATCGTCAATGTATCCGGTCGTGGGGACAAGGACGTGGCGGCCATTGCCGACTACTTGCAAGCTCATCCAGAACTCAAATTATAAGCTAAAAGAGACAGACCTCTTAGAAGGTCTGTCTCTTTTGCTCTAGTGCGATTAATTCAAGAGGAGATGGGCTAGGCCTAGAGCTAGGAGTCCGGCTGTCATCAGGGCCACTTTGCCGCCTAAGTGGGCCAGCCAGATGTGGAGGCTGAGCTTGACAAAGACTAGCAAGCCCAGGACTAGCGAGAGGAGGCAGAGGGCTAGTAGCTTGATGGCGCGCGGAATTTGGAGCAAGCGGCTCATGGTTAGGACCTCCTAACTCTTGCTGGAGACAATCTTCTCGTAGCTGCGTGAGGTAATCAAGAAGACTAGGAAGTAGAAGAGGGTGATGGCCAGGGCGGTGCCAATAGTTGGAATCAAGATATCTTCTAGGCGCATAGCAGAAATCAAGCGCAGGATCAGACTCATCATGTGATAGGCGCCCGCCAGGTGGCAGAGGGCCAAGATAATTGGGGCGAAGAAGACCACAGTGATTTGCTTGCGGATGGTCTTGTGGATGGCTTGCTTGGTCAGACCGACCTTTTGAAGGATTTCAAAGCGATCCGCGTCTTCCAGGCCTTCAGAAATTTGCTTGTAGTAGATGGTCAAGGCTAGGCCCAGTAGGAAGATAGCTGCTAGGAAGATACCGATGAAGAAGATAGAACCAATCATCTGCATGTAGGAGTCGCGGATTTCCGCCTTAACCAGGAAGGAAGCATTAACGGGAATGCCTTCATCAACATGCACTGTTTTCAGCACTTCTTCAAGATGCTCGGCAGAAGCTAGTTGTTGGTCGTGACTGGCCTGGCTATTGGCATAGACCGTGTAACGGCTTATGAAGTTGGTGCCTGCCAGCTTATCTTGGATGACGGACAGGTCCGACACGACTAAGAGGGTCCGGTGGTCAACGAAGTTCATCGTGAAGTCTGGCGCCTTGGTCTCTAAGAGGTTAGAGGTCAGGTGTTCTTGAATCTGGAAGCTTTGGCCTGCCACTTGGATTTCTTGATTCTTGCGATCGGCCGCGCTGGCTTGATTGTCGAACCAGAGCACTTGGTTGGCTGCCAATTGATAGTTTTGGCCACTTAAGTGATTATAGTCGGCTAGGCTGATAATATTGAGGGTGGCACTTTCCTTGTCCGGATTATCATGTTTGACCATGCCAGTCTCGCTATCGACATGAACTTCTTGACCGGTAAAATCATGGCCATGGAATTTACCCATGACCTGGATGTAGTGGGTATGATCCATATCTACTAGGTCTAATTGATATTTCTGACCAAATTGACTTAATTGCTCTTCTAGCGTCTTGCTAGCATCCACACGAGGAAGCTGATAGGAGTAGTTGAGGCTGAGACTATAGTCAGTAGGATAGAAACGGTTAATGGCTGATTCGGTCCCTAGGAAGAGGGAAATCCCCGCTGATAAGGTCACCAGCGCCATGGTGGAGAGTAGGCAGATGGTTGCCAGTCCGACCCCATTTTTACGCATACGGAAGATCAGGTTAGAGGTGGAAATAAAGTTCTCTGGCTTATAGTAGTAGGACTTGCGGCCTTTGAGGAACTTGAGCAGGGTAATGGAGCCTGCCTGGAAGAGCAGGTAGGTCCCAGCTGTCACTAAGAGGACCGCCAGGAAGAATACCATGATGGCAGCCAGGGCATTTTCAATGCTTAAGGCCAAGTAGTAGCCATAGCCCATGAGGCCTAAGCCAATTAAGGCGCTGAGCCAGGTAAAGCGGCCCTTCTTCTCCCCGCGTCGACTTTCGCGAACTAACTGCAGGGGCTTGAGACGGAAAATCCGCCAACTATTAATGATAATTAGGCTTAAGTAGAGTAGGAGGATTAAAGTCAGGCAGGTCCACAAGTATTGGGGCTGGAACTTGGTATCCAATTCTAGGCTCAAATCCATAATCCGTTGATAGAGGGCAAGAATCAGGCGGTTGACCAGGGCACCACTGGCAATCCCAACTAGGGCCGAAAGGCCACTGAAGACGGTGATTTCAATCCACATGAGGGAGAGTAGGTGGCGGCGCTCAAGGCCTAGGATGCCGTAGAGGCCGTATTCCTTGGTTCTTTGCTTGAAGACGAAGCCGTTAGCATACCAGATAATAGCGGCCCCGGTAATGGCCAGGATAATCATGCCCAGAGCCAGAACGGTCACGATGGAAGGACCTCCCCGCAGGCTAGACAGGCTAGGATTAAAGGCCAGGGTGATGAAGTTATAGAGGAGGGCCACCGAGGTCACGAAGGCTAGGGCGAAGGGCCCATAGAGACGGTAATTCTTGCGCAGGTTGGCTAGCGCTAAGGGAAAGAGTACTTTGCTCATCTTACTCACCTCGACTTGCCATGGCGGTCAGGGTGTCACTAATTTGTTGGAAGAAGGCGGTGTCGGTCTTGTCCCCGCGGAAGAGTTGGTGGTAGAGAATACCGTCGCGAATGAAGAGGACCCGCTTAGCCTTGCTGGCAGCAGTTGTTGAGTGGGTGACCATGAGGATGGTTTGGCCCTGGCGGTTAATGGCTTCGAACTGGTCCAGAATCATGGCCGAGGACTTGGAGTCTAAGGCCCCTGTTGGTTCGTCGGCTAATAAGAGGGAAGGTTGGGTAATAATGGCCCGGCCAATGGCTACCCGTTGTTGTTGCCCGCCTGATAATTCATAGGGGAACTTATCTAAGAGGTCGCCAATGCCTAGTAGGTTAGCGACCGGCTTAACCCGGCTATCCATTTGCTTGGCAGGTTGGTTGGAGAGGACCAAGGGCAGGATCATGTTGTCCTTAACGGATAGGGTGTCTAAGAGGTTGAAGTCTTGGAAGACGAAGCCCAGCTCATTACGGCGAAAGGCTGCCACATCGGCTTGCTTAATGGTAGTGGTGTCTTGACCGTTGAGATAGACCAGGCCCTTAGTTGGCTGATCTAAAAGGGCCAAGATATTGAGTAGGGTGGTCTTACCAGAACCTGATTCCCCCATAATGGCCACATATTCACCTGCTTCGATCGAAAAGTGAATATCCTTAAGAGCTTGGACGGCTTGGCCGCCAAATCGTGTATGATATGTTTTTTGTACGTGTTGAACATCTAGTAAAGTCATGTCAGTCACTCCTTCTTGAGTTATTTGATAGTTTCATTATATAAAACCGGAAATTGCCTTACCTTAGCTTTGGCTTGCAATTTCCGGTTTAATCTTACATTATTGTCACTTTGGCAGTGACTGACTTAATCTTGGGCTAATTGTGCTTGATTCAAGTCCAATTGAACTTGAGTGCCTTGGCCCACTTGGGATTGAAGGTTTAGACCAATACCTAGATTGGCGGCGATGGCCTTGCAGAGGTAGAGGCCCAAGCCAGAGGATTGCTGGGAAACCCGGCCGTTAAAGCCTGTAAAGCCACGCTCAAAGACCCGAGGAATATCCTGGGCTTGGATGCCAATGCCTGTGTCGGCAATAGTCAAGATACCCTCTTGGATACTAATCTTAATGGTCCCTTGCGGGGTGTATTTGATAGCATTAGACAGGAGTTGCTCCAGAATGAGCTCCAGCCACTTGCGGTCGGTCACATAGACATAGTCCAGACCTTCCAATTCCAGGGTCAGGGGCTTATGGATAAAGAAGCTCGCGTATTTTTTGACCACTTGATTAACCAGGTCCTGAATCTTGACCGATTCTATCTGCAAATCTTGGTGGAAGGTATCCATACGCAGATAGTGTAAGACCAGGTCGACATATTGGCTAATCTTGAAGAGTTCCTGTTGCAGAAGGGGCCGGAGGGGACCCGTTGGATCCAGTTGCTCGACTAGGAGTTGGGCAGCCGACAGGGGTGTTTTGACCTGGTGGGCCCAGAGGGTATAGTAATCTAACTGTTCATGGTAGTTGGCTTGATAGGCTTGCTGGGCTTGGATCAGTTGGTGGTGAGCTTCTTGCAGGCCCTGCCAGATAGTCTGCTCAGCCAAAGTGGAATTGGAGTCCTTAAGATGGTGCTGGTGATTGGTCAGCTGTAGCTCAACCCGTTGAGTGTGGCGCCATTCCTTCCAGGCATCTAGGCCTGCCAGGGTCACTTGTAAGACCAGGCTTAGGGTCAAGATATAGAGGGCAAGGTCTTGGTATTGGGCAAAGGCAAAGGCCGAAATCAGCAGTAGACCGTCTTGCAAGAGGCTGCTGACTAGTAGCCAGCGGCGGTTGCGCAGCCAGGATAAGAAAAAATTAGGCTTCATGAGCAGTCACCAGGCCGTAGCCAATTCCTTTCTTGGTGTGGATGAAGTCCTCCAGGCCCACGCCTTCTAATTTCTTACGGAGACGGGCCATGTTAACACTGAGGGTGTTGTCGTCGATGAAGACTTCACTGGACCAGAGTTCCTGCATGAGTTGGTCGCGGCTGACATAGTGGCCAGCTGAGGCGAAGAGAACCCGCAGAATCTGGAATTCGTTCTTAGTTAAATCGACCAAGTTGCCCTGGTAGTGGAGTTGGGTGGTCTTGAGATTGAGCATGGCCCCGTGATACTCGGAAAACTCTGTCTCGGCGGTCAGCTCATAGGCCCGACGCATGAGGCCTTGGATTTTGGCTACCAGGACCATGCTGTCAAAGGGCTTGGTAATATAATCGTCTGCCCCCATATTGATGGACATGACGATCTCGGTAGCTTGGTCATGAGAGGACAGGAAGAGAATAGGGACATTGGAGACTTTGCGGATTTCCTGGCACCAGTAGTAGCCGTTAAAGAGGGGTAGGGTAATGTCTAGAATGACTAACTGGGGTGAGGTTTGCAGATAGAGGTCCAAAACCTTGTCAAATTCCTGGACTAGGATGACCTCATAGTGCCAGGTGGCGAGGATATTTTGGATGGATTGGGCGATAATAGGGTCGTCTTCGACCAGTAGAATCTTATACATGGGAGCCCTCCTTTGCTTCTATTATAGTGTAGCATAGGACGCCATAAGCGCCAAGTCTCAAGGGGGACAAGGAGAAATTTGCCAAATCCTAAAATAAATAGGCAAAAAGACTTTACTTTTGGAACTTGTTCCATTATAGTATCAGAGTGGTAGATTAATTAAGAAAATGATTAAGATGCTTTGCTTTCTTCTTGATTATTTGAATGATGTAATCCATAAAAAAATAAGGAGGAAAGTCATGTTAAACGGTACAGTGAAATTCTTTAACGTCGATAAGGGCTTTGGCTTCATCTCAGGGCAAGACGGGGTCGATGTTTTTGTACATTTCTCGAATATCCAAGCGGAAGGTTTCAAGACCTTGAATGAAGGCCAAGCGGTCTCCTATGACGTCCAAGAAACTTCGCGCGGTTTGCAGGCCATTAATGTGGTTGCTATCTAATTGATATAAGAAAAGGCTGGAAGCTCATTAGCTTCTAGCCTTTTGGTATTTTATAGCTTGCCTTGGCCTAATAAGTAGCCTAGGGCGACACAGGCTAAGCCTAGGACTAGACTGCTGGTCATATAAAGCAGGGCTTGGAGATAGTGACCTGCCTGCAGGAGTTTGAGATTCTCCAAGCTGAAGGTGGAGAAGGTGGTAAAGCCACCACAGAGACCGGTGATAAGCAACAACTGATCGCCCGGGAACCAGGCTTGACGCCCTAAACGCGCGCTCAACCAGCCAATCAAGAAACTACCGACTAAGTTGATGGCCCAAGTCTTAAGTGGAAAGCTGCCTTGATAAGGCAATAGCCCTAGCAAATAGCGTAAAATAGCCCCCAAGGCGCCACCGATACCTACTAATAAAAATTCCATGTCATCACCTCATGGCTAACAGTATAACAGACTGTCGGACCAGAGGAAAGTGTAAAAAAAGACTGGGAGCTAGTCCCAGTCTGCTAAAGATCTTATGGATTGACCACATATTCCGTCATGACATCTTCTTCACCTTGGCCGTAGTTGCCGGCGAAGTTAGGTGTGACTAAGGAAATGGTGCCATTCTTGTTGTGGAAGAGATAGTAGGCATAACCGAATTGGCGCTCATTACCATTGACAATGGCTTGTGGAATGAGGCGGGTGTTGACCTTAACTGTCCGGATACCAGAACCATCAGCCGAGTAGACCCGAATTTCTTTGGTTGGGCCGTCGACTACTTGGAAACGATAGGTGTTTTGCTTGCTATCGTTGAGGTAGTTGAAGGACATGGTATAGTTGGTGAATTCTAGGCTGTAATCACTTGGCGCATTGACTGTGTTCATGTGATAGGTCAACGGGCTTAAGTTTTTGGTGTCCACCCGGTAAGGGGCTTGATCTGCTGGTACGGCTTGGATGGTATTGTAGTCAGGTTTTTTGGTACCAGATTCCACATACTCGACATAAGGAGTAGCTGGATCTGGTTTTTGAAGGGTATTGGAAGCTAATTTAGGGAAAGCCAGGGAGATGGTCCCAAATTTGTTGTAGAAGAGGTAGAACTGGTGACCGCGAATGGCTAGGCCATTGCTTGGGTCGCTTGTTACCGTTACCCGAGTGTTAACATAAATTGTCCGCGTTCCTTCTTCAGGGTAGGCAGACTGAAGTTGGATGGTTTGGGTAGGGATTTGTTCAAAATTGACAGAATAGGAAATCCCTTGGGTATAGAGGGTTTTGCTATCAGCGTCTAGCTGGAAGGAATCAGGGTTGTAACCTAAATCAACGGCTGGACGTCCATAGGTACGATTGCCTAAGTTCTCTACTGGCACCCCATAGATGTAATCATCTTGGGCGGATGCTTGGCTGAGGGGTAGGGCTAATCCCAGCACCAATCCTAATGCCAAAATAAGCTTAATAAATCGTCGCATTATCATAACCTCCTTGATGCGAATGGCAACATGTTTACTTTATGTTCTTATTATAAATTTCTAGGCAAATAGATTCAAGGAAAAAAAGATGACTTTTTTGCGTTTTTCTAATGTCTTTTCTATGCAAAGGCTTGCTAAGGGTGCTATAATAGGAGTATCGATTATTTAAAACTCAGAATGGAGCGATTAAGACCATGTCAAAAACAATGGCGATTAACGCTGGTTCTTCAAGCTTGAAGTTCCAATTAATTGAAATGCCACAAGAAACGGTAGTTGCAAAAGGTTTGGTAGAGCGGATTGGTTTGGATAACTCAATCTTTGCGATCGAATACGGCGACGACCAAAAATTTGAACTTGTAGAAGAGATTGCGACCCACGACCGGGCAGTTGAACTCTTATTCGAACACTTAACCGAATTAGGGATTGTCAAAGACTACCACGAAATCACCGGGGCAGGTCACCGTGTCGTAGCAGGGGGCGAACTCTTCAAGGAATCTGCCTTAATCAATGATGAGGTCATCCAACAAGTTGCCGACTTAGGCGAATTTGCACCGCTCCACAACCCAGCGGAAGCTGCGGTAATGCGCGCCTTCAAGGAACGTTTACCAGAAATCACCATGGCAGCTGTCTTCGATACTTCTTTCCATACAACTATGCCAGCGGTTAACTACCTCTACAGCTTACCATACGAGTACTATGAAAAATTCAAGGCTCGTAAATACGGGGCTCACGGGACTAGCCACCACTACGTAGCACGTCGTGCAGCTGAAATGATGGGCAAAGACATCAAAGACCTCAAGATCATTACCTGCCACTTAGGGAACGGGGCTTCTATCACCGCTGTAGACGGCGGAATCTCTGTTGATACTTCTATGGGCTTCACACCATTAGCAGGCTTAACCATGGGGACTCGTACTGGGGATATCGATGCCTCTTTAGTAGCCTTCGTTATGCAAAAATTAGGCATCAGCGATGTAGCTGAAATGGTTAACATCCTTAACAAGAAGTCAGGTCTCTTGGGGATTTCTGGCGTATCAAGCGATATGCGTGACATCTTATCAGCAGCTGGTGAAGGCAACGAACGTGCCCAATTAGCTCACGATATCTTCGTCAACCGTATCCAAAAATACATTGGTCAATACATTGCGGTTATGAACGGGGTAGATGCCATTGTCTTCACTGCTGGGATTGGGGAGAATTCTATCCAAATCCGTGAGGAAGTCATCAAGGGCATCACTGCTTTCGGCTGTGACATTGATACTGAACGTAACAACACGCGTAAAGAAGCCATCATCTCACCAGAAGGTGCTAAGGTTACCGTCCTTAACGTACCTACTAACGAAGAAATGGAAATCGCTCGCGAAGTTGAGCGCCTAAAACAAGCTTAATAAGCGCATGACAAGGACTGGGACAGCTTGCCCAGTCCTTTTTTTGTCACCATATCAGTAGGCAATTTGTCAGTTTTTATGATACCGATATCAATCGTAAATCTTTCCCTTTATGAGCTTTACTTTTAGACTTGAAAACGCTAATATATAAGTGTAAGTACGTGTTGGAATCTTCATGTCATTATTATTGATTGTCACTTTGCCAACTTGAGATTCCGACAACATGTGCGAAGGGTAGAGAGACAATTAGCACTTATAGAAAGGAGACACAAGATGAAAAAATTCTTGAGTTTTGAGTTCTGGCAAAAGTTCGGTAAAGCCCTCATGGTCGTTATTGCCGTTATGCCAGCAGCTGGTCTTATGATCAGTATCGGGAAAACCTTAGCGATTAGCTTTGGGTCTATTCCATTTTTAGTTACTACCGGTGGTGTCTTAGAAAACATCGGTTGGGCAATCATTGTTAACTTGCACATTCTCTTCGCGCTTGCGATCGGGGGGAACTGGGCTAAGGACCGTGCGGGCGGTGCCTTCGCAGCAGGTTTGGCCTTCATCCTCATTAACCGTATTACGGGTGCAGTCTTCAACGTGAGCGACAAGATGCTCTTAGATGAAGCTTCTACCACCCATACCTTGTTTGGTACCCCAATCATGGTTAAAGGTTTCTTCACCAGCGTGTTGGGTGCACCTGCACTTAACATGGGGGTATTCGTTGGGATTATCTCAGGTTTCTTAGGGGCTAACGCCTACAACAAGTACTACAACTTCCGTAAGTTGCCTGATGCCTTGGCCTTCTTCAACGGGAAACGTTTCGTACCGTTTGTTATTATCTTATGGTCAGTGATTACTTCTTTAGTAATGGCAGTTGTATGGCCATTTATCCAAATCGGGATTAACAACTTTGGTCTCTGGATTGCAACTTCGCAAGACTCTGCACCAATTGTTTCACCATTTGTCTTCGGGACCTTGGAGCGTCTGCTCTTACCATTCGGTCTTCACCACATGTTAACAATCCCAATCAACTACACCGACTTAGGTGGGGTTTACCAAATCCTGTCTGGTGACAAGATTGGTGAAATCGTTCGCGGTCAAGACCCACTCTGGTTAGCATGGGCATCTGACTTAGCTCACTTCCGCAACATTGGCGACATGTCTCAAGTCGACCACATCTTGAAGAACTGGACTCCAGCTCGTTTCAAAGTAGGTCAAATGATTGGTTCTATGGGGACCCTCATGGGCTTGGCTTACGCTATGTACCGCAATGTGGATAAGGATAAATTGGCTGAATACCGCACCATGTTTATCTCTATCTGCTTGGCTGTCTTCTTAACAGGGGTTACCGAGCCAATCGAGTTCCTCTTCATGTTCGCGGCTATGCCATTATACTTGGTATATTCAGTGGTTCAAGGGGCATCCTTCGCTATGGCAGATATCTGGCCATTACGTGTTCACTCCTTCGGTTCTATCGAGCTCTTAACTCGTACACCAATGACTATTCAAGCAGGTTTGGCGATGGACTTAGTTCGCTTTGTCATCACGACTGTAGCCTTCGCTGTGATTATGTACTTCATCGCTGACTTCATGATTAAGAAGTTTAACTTTGCAACTCCAGGCCGTAACGGTAACTACGATTCCGGTACAACTGACAGCAAAGATTCAGGTGAAGCAAAACCAGCTGATGAACAAGTAACCACCATCATTGAACTCTTAGGTGGTCGCGAAAACATCGTGGATGTTGACGCCTGCATGACCCGTCTACGTGTCTCTGTTAAGGATCAAAGCAAGGTTGGTTCTGAAGAAGCTTGGAAGAAAGCCGGTGCTATGGGCTTAGTCCTCAAAGACACTGGGGTACAAGCTATCTACGGTCCTAAAGCCGATGTCCTCAAATCAGACATCCAAGACGCTTTAAGTCATTAATCATTACAAAAAGGTTGAAAGAGTGGCTCGCACCACTCTTTGACCTTTTTTTCATAGGAGGTAAATTATGAAATTATTGGACCTCAATACCCATAGTTGGATTGAAGTGGAGCAGGAGCGTAAGCTTCAGGAGTTGATTGACTTTATTCTGGCAGGCGACTATGACCTGATTACCCTCCAAGAAGTCAACCAAACCATGACGGCGCCTCTCTGGGAGCCAGATGCTTACTTCTGTCCGGTGGCTAAGCAACGTTCCATTAAGGAAGATAACTTTGCCCGCCTCTTAGTAGAAGGATTGCGACAAGCTGGCAAGGCCTACTACTGGGCCTGGGCAGATGCCCACATTGGCTTTGATCGCTATGATGAGGGTGTGGCCATCTTGTCTAAAGAGCCAATGCAGCCAGAAGCTTACTGGGTCTCTGCCATCCAAGACCGGACAGACTATCACACCCGAGTCCTCTTACGGGCACAGACTCATATTGGCGAGCGAGCTCTGCAAGTAGCCAGCGGCCATTTCTCCTGGTGGGATCCTGACAGTGATATTAGCTTTGGCTATGAATGGAAGAAGACGGAAACCATCCTACGTGGACATGCTGAGTTGCCATTGATTTTGATGGGTGACTTCAACAATCCGGCTGGCAAGCGCCAGGAAGGCTATGATTTGATTGCTGCCAGTGACCTTAAGCTCCAGGATGCTTTCCTAGTGGCTAAGGAAAAAGAGGGCGAGTTCACTGTCGAGAAAGCCATTGACGGCTGGGAAGGCAATGTGGACCAACTGCGAATTGACTTGGCCTTTTTGAGCCAAGACTTTGTGGTGGATAGCTACCGAGTTGTCTTAGACGGCAAGCGCGGTCCCGTCGTCAGCGACCACTTTGGCTTAGAAATCATTGCTCACTGGGCATAAAAATAAGAGAGAGGCTGAGATTCTATGAATCCGGCCTCTTCTTTGTTTTATTAACAAGGAAAAGCCAAGAGATCGGCCAGAAACCGGGAAAAGGGCGGAAAATCGGGAAAAAGCCGCGAGCCAGTGGCCCACTTTGAAGAGTGGACCACTGGCTGGGTCAGAAACCGGGGAAAAGGGCGGAAAACCGTGGGAAAGCCAGGAGCCAGTGGCCCACTCTGGAGAGTGGACCACTAGCTGGGTCAGAAACTGGGGGAAATGTCCAAAAACAGAGAGAAAGCTAGGAGCCAGTGGTCCACTCCGTCGAGTGGACCACTAGCTCGGCCAGAAACCGGGAAAAGGGCGGAAAACAGAGAGAAAGTCAGGAGCTAGTGGACCACTTTAAAGAGTGAACCACTAGCTCGGCTGGAAACGGGGATAATGCCTGAAAACCGGGAAAAAACCGCGAGCCACTGGCCCACTAGCTCAGTCAGAAACTGAGAAAAAGCCAGAAACTTCACCCAACAAAAAAGCGGCCGGCGTTGCCGGTCGCTTATGACTTATTTAGTAGGAGACCAGGTCTTGATGACTGGTTCTGCTTGGTTTTTGATGAAGGCATCATCCGTGATATAAGATACGACTGATACGACATAGTATTGATCTTTTTGGTCATTTGGTGAGAAGACATAGTAGACGATTTGGCTAGATAAGTCGGGATTATCGTTTGGCCCGTATTTTGCCTGAATCCTGATGGCTTCATCAGCAAAAGGCAACTTAGTCTTCGTGATCTCGATAAAGTAAGGGGTCAAGGTAGAGTTGACATGGAATACCTTATCCTTTGCGTGTAGTTCAAGATCAGTAGCCTTTTTCATGAATTCAGGCAGTTTTTCGCGTGGATAGGTATCTAGTTTCTCAAGGGTGACCACGACATCTTCGTTATTGCGGTCATATTGAAGCAGTCTACCTTCATATTCCTCCTTGTATTTAGTCAACTCTTTAAAATCTTCTGGCACATTGACCCAACCTGTTAGATCGCTCCCAACACGTTGGGATTTGCCTTCATTGTAAACTTCTTTCTTGGCTTCTTCGCGTAGCTTAGAGATAGACTCAACGGAAGAAGCGTTGTCCTGCTGACTTTGTTCTTCGGCTAAGATAGCAGTTGGCGCTAAGCTAGTAGCCAAAGCCAAACTTAAGAGGACGCTTTTCAATAATTTTTTAGTCATGTGATTCATCCTTTCTACTAGTTGGCTGGCTTAGCTTGCCATTTTTCTAAGTGCTTAACTAAGTTTTTAAGGGATTCTTCATTAGAGCTGAAGAAGGTCAAGCGCACGATACGGTTGGCATCATCAGGATGGGCGAAGTCAATGATGACGGACCGGCTATCATCTGATTTGGTCACATCAATTTGATAAACATAACCCAAAGGTTTGCCTAGGTTAACAGGGACAGTCGTCACCTTTTTGCCATGGGCTTTGAAGGCGTAGACGGACATGTCATTGTGGGCCATATAGTCCAGTGGCTTGAGTTTTTTGAATGCTTCAGGCAGGTCGCCTTCCTTGACGTCTTGGATATCGATGTAGAGTTCTTCTTGATTGTCTTTATCCAGGTAGTGAATGCTGGTATCCGAGGTATCGCCTTTTTGTTCTTGGAAATTACCAGGAAGGTTGAAGTAGCCGGCATTAGGAAGGCCTACTTGGACTGATTTAGCTTGGGATTCGTTAGATTTTTTGAAAAATGAGTCTTTGCTTGACTCCTTGGCAGATTCTTGGCTGGTGCTACTTGTAGCACTTGATTCAGTGGCTTGAGCTACTGTAGTTAAGGCTAAATGACCGGCCAAGGCTAAGCTAGCCAAAGCCAATAGAGGGATAGATCGTTTCATTGGAAACTCCTTTCGTTGACTTACTTGGTATCAGACCAAGTTTTAGTGAGGCTTGGTAGTAACTTGTCGATGCTGTCGTTATTAAAGTTGTAGACGCGAATCAAAAGCAATTTGGCGCCTGTGCTAGCAGGGGCTACATTGTAATTCATGAGGGTAGGGACTTTTTTGCCATCCATTTCAAGTAGGATGGTCGCCGTGAGCGTCATACCTGCCTTAGGATCATCGGCCTTGATTCGGTCGACAGCGACATAGCCGGCATTGCGCTTGCCCATTTCCTCACCCAGATAGCCCATGGTATAGAGGTAGACGTCTGAGTTGTCAGGAGCATCTGCTACTGGCTGATGAGGATCCAGGGAACGCAAGATGACCGTAATGCTACCGTCGGCATTGGCCCATTCCTTGTATTTTTCTTCGTCCTTGGTCTGGCTAAAGTCAGCCGGAATGGTGACATAGCCCATGGTGTCCGTTCCCACGCGTTGGGTTTGGTCCATATTGAGGGTTGGAGCCACAGGCGTTTTATTATCTTGGGCGTCTACACTGCTTGGCGTCAGGCCAGCCAGTCCTATTAAGACCAAGGTCAAGCTAATCAGGAGGCCACGCCAGAATTTTTTTCTAAGTTTCATGATCAGGCTCCTTTCTATTCATACTTGGTTGGGGACCAGGTAAACATAATAGGGGCTAATTTATCTAAGGCAGCCCGGTCAGGTCCGGTGATGGTCAGTAGAATGACATCTTCCTTATTGTTAAGGCGGAGATAGTAGAAAGTAGATTCGGACCGGTCAGGTAGGGTGGTCGCGACATGGTAGAAGGTCAAATTATTGACGGTCGCAAATTCTCCCATATTGTTGGTGCCACCTTGTCCAATCCGCTCGCGCAAATTGAGGAAGCCAATCCAATAGACGGGTGACAGGTCTTTGAAGTCTTGAGGAATTTTGTCGTCGGTCGGCGCCTTGACATCGCGAATGCCCCAGACGATTTCTTGGCCGCTGGCTTCATCGCGGAAGCGGTAGGCTTGTTCGTCCTTGCTTTGGCCTTCGACTGGCATGAAGCGAAGAGGAATTTGCAGATAGCCGGCATCTTCATTACCGTAAACCGCCGTTTTTTCACCGAAAACATTTTTGTCTTCGGCAGTTGGTGGGGGTGAATTGCTCTCTTGGGCATGAGCTGTCCCTGGGAGACCAGCTGTTAGGAGGCAGAGACTAAGTCCGGATAGTAGAAGTTTCCGGAGCCATGTATGACTCATAATCATCTTCCTTTCTCTAGCAAGTGCAAATCATTCTGAAAATGACACTTGACTATGCAACTATTATACCACTCTTTGAAAAGGGCTTCAAATCATGTCCTATAAGGCAAATGCCGACAAAAATAGCCCACCTCAAGTCAAGCACTTAGGTGGGCTATCTATCGAAATTATTTCATAAAGCGAGTCAGAACCAAGCTTAAGATGGCACTGAGGACGGAGACTAGAATGAGGAGACCCAGCAACCATTCAAATTGCTTGAGCACTACTAAGACTAGCCCCAAGAGAGCCAGACTGGCATAGGCTACGCTCAGAACAACAATCTCCCGATGGGAACTTAATTCTAAGAGTGTGACAATGTGGTCGCGGAACCAGTAGAGATAGCCGGCAAAAATCAGCAGACAGATGGGAATAAGGCTGAATAGGGCAGACATGAGAATCACCTACTTTTTCTTTTTCTTGAGCACTTGGCTTTTGAGTCTTGGACTGACTTGCTTGCTTGAAATTGGGGGCAGGGGGCTCTGGCGTAAGGCCAGGAAGATCAGAATCTGACGCAGGGCTTCATAGGCGATGGCCAGAGCTAGCAGAATTTCGAGGACTAGGGATTGGCTCACCCGTTGGCTGATCCCAATCAGAACGGCCAATAAGACAAAGACGAAGAGGCTGATGTTGACCTTGAGCTTGGATAAGTCAAAACGCTTGTAGAAGGTCGGATAGACAGCTAGGTCAGTAGTCAGACTTTGCCAATCAGCTTTTGGCGTCAACTTGGTCAAGTAGTACCAGGTCATGAGCCCATAGAGTCCGGCGCAAATGGCTAAATTGAGCCAGATAGAGCTATCGGGCGCTAGCGAAATCATGGCGAAGACAACCAGAATCAAGAAGTTACGATGATGGCAGGCTAGATAAATGGGGCGCTTTTGCTCTGGAATTAAGGCAAAGGCCTGACGCTGGGCGTCAAATAAATAGAGGGCTTGTTGCTTGTCATTAAATAATTCATTAAACATATAGCGAGTCCTTTCCTCTCTCTCTACTTCTATTATATGCCCCTTTTTATTTTCTTACAAGAGGGCAAGGAATAGAAAAAGGACAGGAAGCTGACTTCCTGTCCGGGGGGAATCTAAATTATTCTTCTAGGTAGGCTTGTTGTTCGTTAGAGATCGCCATGAGCTTATCACGCAACTGACCTTCCATGAGCTGGAGTTCCTGTTCGGCGATTTGACGTTGACGACGTCCTTCGCGTTGGATTTCCAGAGTTTGTTCGATGGTTTCAATCAAACTGTTTTGAGTATGTTGTAAGGTCTCGATATCAATAACACCTCGTTCGGATTCGCGGGCTGTATCAATTGCTGATTGTTTGAGCATGTCGGCATTACGTTTGAGCAAGTCGTTAGTGGTTTGTGAGACTTGGCGTTGGCTAACCGCGGCATTTTGCTGGCGGAGTAGGGTCAAGGCAATCATGACTTGGTTCTCCCAAAGCGGAATGGCCGTGTGGACGGAGACTTGGATCTTCTCAGCTAGGGCCTGGTTGGTGTTTTGGATCATGCGGATTTGTGGCGCTTGTTGGACCGTCATTTGGCGGGTTAAGCGCAGGTCGTGGGTCCGTTTGTCCAAGCGGTCTAGGAATTGGTTGAGGTCGTTGACGGTTTGGACGTCCATTTGGTCACCGGAAGCCTTGGCCTTTTCGATAGCCGCAGGGATAATCTCTTCTTGCAATTCCTGCATCTTAAGCTCGCCGGCTGCGATGTAGATGTTGAGGGCTTCGAAGTAGTCCTTGTTCTTCTGATAGAGTTGTTCCAACATGAGGTTGTCGTTGAGTAACTCATTCTTCTCGCGTTCTAGGCGGATGGCCACGCGGTCAATGGAAGTGCCAATCTTCTGGTAGCGGGCTTGTGTTTCGGCAATGGAAGCCTTAATCTTACCAAAGAATTTTTGGAAGATATTAGGAGAGGCCGTTAAGTCACGCGGGTTAGAAGATTCCAGTTGGTGCATGAGGTCGGTTAGGACGTCGGCAATTTCACCTGTATCCTTGAGTTGGACCTTGTTGAGCATGCCATGGGAGAACTCACTTAGTTTCTTCTGGGCATTGGAGCCGTAGGCGATGACGGCACTCATATTCTGCTCGTCAATTTGCTTAGCCAAATCATAGGCCTGTTGCTGGCGATGTTCTGGCAGGCGGTCAATCAGCTTTTCAGTGGTAACGGCCCGCTTAGCCATCATTTCGGCATCCACTAGGTCATTGTGAGGGGAGGCAGGGCTAGGCGTTTGTTCTAGGTCGAAGGGATTATCCAGCAAGTCTTCTACCGTACTGGTTTTAGGTGTTTGGGCTTGCATTTCTTCAAATAAATCGGGACGTTGTGACATTAGGCTTCATCCTTTCCGAGGTTAATGATATCTTCAACACTTTCGTCTGATTGGAGCGCTTCTTGGCTCTTAAGGGTGCGATTGGCTACATAGAGTTCATCTTCCATGGCCTTGAGATCTTCCTGGTGGAAGTGGACATAGGCATCGTTAATGGATTGACAGAGCTTCTCAATAGTGGCCGCAGATTTTTCCAAAATCATGTAGGTTTGCTTGTTCTTGGCAACGTGGCCGTTAATTTCGTTATACTTCTTAAGAATATCTTCTAGGGAAGGCAGGTACTTATAGAGGAAGTCACTGGCTTCGACCAGGCGTTTTGGCTGGTTGACGATGTCCTTGAAGTAGTTTTGGCAGACCTTGACGGTATTGTAGCGGACCTCTAGGGTACGGAGCTTAGCGTTTTGGTTGAATTCGCGCTCGATGCTTTGGATTTGAGGCTTGGCAGTAGCCAGTTGCTCACGTAGGAATTGAATTTCTTGGTCCGACAGACCTGCTTGGCGGTAGTGTTGGACCTTGTTGCTGCTTGTGTGAGCAACAAAAGTCTTATAGGGGTTTTCTTCGCTAGGACCGGCAAACTTGACTAGAACCACCAAGCCGGTCACACAAGCCAAGCCGAATAGCTCTAGGAAGATGAGAGCGATGATCCATTCAAAGTCTAAATGGTTGCCTGAGACAATGGCATTGACAGCCAGAATGGTGCAGGCAATGCCAATATAGAAGAAGTAACGGACCCAGTCAGCAGGTTTGAGCTTATTAATCTGCTGGAAGCCAGTGGCTAGGATCAGAAGGCCCAGTCCATAGAGGACGAAAGCCAGGACTAGACGTGTGGCTAAGCCATAGCCTCCAGCAAATAAGTTCTTGAATAGGAAATTCAAGATGAAGAATAGGCCGATGCCAAGACCGGCACGACGTTGAATACTTTTTTTATATGCTGCCAAACGGCTGGAGAAATCTAAGTTTCGATAAGCTAAGTGGAGGACAAGGGAAGTGACAATCAAAGGACTGACAATTATTAATTGACCTGGTAACCACATATTCAAAACCTCCTTATTCGTTTTACTGTCTCTATTGTAGCACAGGACCTGGACTTGTGTATCGGACTTGAGGCCTATTTTTAAGTAAGACTTAAGCCGTGGCCTTTTTCTTGCTTTATGACAGGGGAGAGGCTATGCTAGAGTCAAGTAGTAAAAGGAGGTCTGCTCTATGAAAATTGCAGCCAATGAAGTCAGCTTTAATCAATCATCCCGCATGGTGTCGACCCAGTTAATCTTTGATGGCGTCATTCTGCAAACCTACCTTAATCAGGTAAGATTGGACCAAGGCCAGGTGGTCGAGCGTGAGCTTATCCATAAGAAACCGGCGGTAGCTATTCTAGCCGTTACGCCTGAAGACAAGGTCCTCTTAGTCAAGCAGTACCGGGCGGCAATCGACTCTGATACCTATGAAATTCCAGCTGGGATTCTGGATAAAGGCGATCAGGACCAGCCCCTAGAAGGTGCCAAGCGTGAGTTGGAGGAAGAAACCACCTATCAGGCAGCCAACTGGCAGAATCTGGGCGACTTCTATGCCTCACCAGGCTTCCTAGACGAGAAGTTAACCCTCTATTATGCCCATGGTCTGGTCTCAGTCGAAAATCCACTGCCTCAGGATGATGATGAGGGCATTGAACTCTTTGAAATGACTCGTCAGCAAGTCCAAGAGCTACTGGACCAAGGCCAAATTATTGACCTTAAGACCCTCTACGCCCTCCAACTCTGGTTAGGAGGAGGTGGCTTGCATGCCTGAGACCGAAACGCGCATGTCCCGCTACCACGGCAAGGACAAGCACCGACGGGAATATGAAGACTATGTCAAGGGAGGCGCCAGCCAAGAAAGCAAGCAAGCGGATTGGCCAAGCCTAGAAGACCAAGACCAGGACTTAGGCCAAACTCAGGTCTACTCTAGTAAGAATTGGCAAGAAGATCCCTATGCCTATCATGAAGTGGAGGAAATCCCGCAAGCGTCCCATCACCAAGACTATTCAGCTTATGAAGATTCATCTTATGGGACTGAGACCTACCAGGATGAGGACTACGACTATGATGAGCATCAGGCCTATGTGGCTTATAACGAATATGAAGAATATGACGAATATGATGAAGAGCCCGCGCCTGCTAGCAAGCCCACCAAAGTCAAGGGACCTTATAGCTTGCGACTGGATCGTTTCCTTAATAATGCCCTGATACTGGTAGCTGTCTTGCTGCTCATTGTCATGGTGATTATGTTTGTATTTTAATTAGAAAAAGGAGTTAATCTATGAAAATCGGACTTATTGGCGCCATGGAAGAAGAAATCCGCCTACTTAAGCAAGCCCTCCAGCAAGAATCAGAGCAAGTTGTGGCCGGCTATACCTTCTACCAAGGTCAACTTTCTGGCCAGGACGTCGTCTTGGTCCAATCCGGGATTGGGAAGGTTAATGCCGCCATGACGGTGACCTTGCTCAAGCAGCTTTTTGATGTGGACCTGGTCATCAACACCGGGAGCGCCGGCGCCCTGGGCCACGGCCTCAAGGTAGGGGACGTGGTGGTAGCGGACCAACTGCGCCATCATGATGCGGATGTGACAGCCTTTGGCTATCAAATCGGTCAAATGGCCGGTATGCCAGTAGCTTATGAGACCCACTCAGCCTTATCAGACTTGGCAGCCCAACTCTACCAAGCCAAGGGCAAGCAAGTCTATCGTGGCCTGATTGTCTCAGGCGATGCCTTCGTGGCGGGGCCAAGTCAACAGGCTCCAATCAAGGCCAATTTCCCTCAGGCCTTAGCCTGTGAAATGGAGTCGGCCGCCATTGCGCAAGCCGCTTATGTGCTAGGGATTCCTTGTGTGGTCATTCGGGCTATCTCGGACTCTGCCGATGACCAAGCTAACATCACTTTCGATGAGTTTATTCTCTTAGCTGGTAAGGAATCTGCTAACTTGGTCATGGAACTCTTGGAGCGTATGGGGGAAGCTAGTTAATGAAACGATGTAAATGACCACCTAGAGTCCTGTGACTTTAAGTAGGAGTGACTAGGCTAAAATATTTGCACGACAAGACTTGTCAGGGCCAAAAGAATTTGCTATAATCGTAAGAGTGTAAAATAATGCAGCATAAAAAAGGAAAGCGCGTCAACAGTTGATTGCCCCCTTGGGGTAGGTTAGTAACTGCGGCTGCAGAAAAGCGAACGCCTCACATCACCTGCACGCATTCGGTTTTTTAGGATTATTTTACTCCAAACAAAAATCTATTTTATTGGAGGAATTCAAGAATGTCTCGTTACACAGGTCCATCTTGGAAATTATCTCGCCGCTTAGGCATCTCATTATCTGAAACTGGTAAAGAGTTAGCACGTCGCAACTACGCACCAGGTCAACACGGCAACCAACGTAAGAAAATCTCTGAGTATGGTTTGCAATTACAAGAAAAACAAAAATTACGCCACACTTACGGCATGAACGAGCGTCAATTCGCGACCTTGTTCCGCAAAGCTGGTAAGATCAAAACCGGTAAACACGGTGAAAACTTCATGGCTTTATTGGAAACTCGTTTGGACAACTTGGTATACCGTTTAGGTTTTGCTACCACTCGTCGTCAAGCTCGTCAATTAGTAAACCACGGTCACGTGACTGTTGACGGCAAGCGTGTGGACATTCCTTCTTACTTGGTAACACCAGGTCAAGTGATTGGTTTGCGTGAATCTTCTCGCGACTTAGCAATCATCAAGGAAGCTTTGGAAAACACTGTTTCTCGTTTAGACTTCGTTTCTTACGATGCAGCTGCTTTCGAAGGGACTTTGACTCGCTTACCAGAACGTAGCGAACTTAACGCTGAAATCGACGAAGCCCTCGTCGTTGAATACTACAACAAATTAGGCTAAGCCTAGCCTTTAAGAAAACACGCCGGTTGACGGCGTGTTTTTTTGTTCTATCAGATTGAAAGGGAAGGGGACTAGCAAGACATCTATTTGCTTTGGAGAGTGAGATTGTTAGGTAAGATAAATTAATGAAAACATGATGCAATTTATCGAAATCCTATCTAATAGCTAGGGACAAGTTTGAAAATTAATCTATTTAAATGATAGCAATTAATCATTAGTTTTATTCAGAGCAATAACTTCCGGATTAAAATTAAAAAAAGATTAGAATTTAATGTTGACTCGACTTGCTTTAAATGATAAATTAGTGGCATAAAACTTTACAACTAGCTATTTCTCTTTTGGGATTGTTGGAGATGATGTAGTGACTAGCTTGATTTATTTTTATCTAATAAGTTACTTGAACTTGCTCCAGTCAATGCGCTCGATTTCAGTTATGGTTGCCAATATAGAATCCGCTAAAGGAGGTTGAAACCTATGTTTAGGTTGGTACTGTCTAATATCGCCAAGTCAAAATTACTCCTCTTATTACTATGTAGGCTTTATCTCAGTGGCTTTAATGTCCTATTCTCATACTTAAGTCAGTTAGGACTGGGAACCATAGAGGAGGGCGCTCAGGGGACATTGTTTCAGGTTGCAGCTTATATGATAGGTGGGGCCTTGCTTTATATCTTCTTCTATTACGTCTATAGCCTTAATCTGGCTAAGGTCTTTCAGGAAACAAGTCAATTCATTGTTCAGAAGCTAGTCCAATCCTTTATCAACAAGCGAGATAGTCAAGAACAAACAACAGAGGGAGAGGCGGTTAATTTAATTCATACAGATGCTACCAATATCTCGCTCTTTCTATCGAGTGGCTTGCTGCCTCTTTTGGATACCAGTCTATCCCTGCTTGTTGGCGTCGTCTATGTCATGTCGATGAACCAAGTGATTGGCTCTGTCTTCATATTGGGCGGTTTGCTTATCGGCTTAGGCAACTATCTGCTCACATCGAAAATGGAGATGGCCTACGAGGACTATATGGTTGCGGCTGACCAAAACTATAATTTTTATGAGCAAGTCTTCCGGATTATGCCGATTGTTAAAATTTTTAAGATAAGTGACTGGTTACACCGGAAGCAGGTGAAGTTCTTTTCTAGTCGTGAAAAGCACTTTAATCAATACAATGGCTACTATGCCAATAGTCTAAGTTTAACAGAAGGTGGCGTGATTACCTTTGAGATTATTTCATTAGCGGTAGGTTTATATCTAGTAATTGCTGGACAGTTAGAAATGGCAGTCTTGTTGGGTATCTGGAATGCCGGATTAGGATCAATCATCTATCCTTTATCAGACTTACCTTCCTTATGGAACTATTTTGTCCAATACAGATCCTCTGCTAAGCGAGTATCAACAAAATGGTTAGACGACCAAGCCTCTGGGCAAGCACAAACAAGGGAAGAACATCCGGAGATGGCAGGGAAAGGCATCACATTAGAAAATGTCAGTTTCTCCTACCAGGATAAGCCAGTATTTAATCAGGTTAACTTTAGGTTTGAACCTAAGGGTATTCATTTCTTAGTGGGGCCTAGCGGGTCAGGTAAGTCTACACTCTTAAATTTAATTCTCGGTGTCTATGTGCCTCATGAGGGACGTATTGTATTTGACCAAGCTAATGAAGTGCTAGGGCAAGAGACGATAGGTTATGTGCCACAAAAAGTGACTTTCTTTAACACCAGTCTGCGATCTAATTTGCTAATGGGGCGGACAGTCAGTGATCAGCAAATTAAAGAAGTGTGTACCGCACTGAATATTTGGGAGGTCATTCAACAACTCCCTAAGGGGCTGGATACTGTTTACGGTGAGGACATTAAGTTATCGAATGGGCAAATACGGCGCTTAGCTGTTGCGCGTGCTTTGCTTTCAGGTGCGCATTGGATATTACTCGATGAGCCCTTCTCAGATCTAGATCGAGAAAATCAGGGTTACTTAATGACTTGTTTGCGAGAATTAAGAAATCATTCATTTATAATTGTGACGCATACTTCAGATATGATTCAAGCCAATGATCGAGTGATTGAGGTGCAAAGCTTATGAAACAATTCAGTCATTTACTAAAGCAAACTAAGATTAAGAGCTTAAGCTTGTTGTTTGTATCCTTAGCCTTAAGTGTTGGAGTGGCAATCATGAGGATTGTCGCTGGTTATTTGTATGATCCACTTGTCAGTGCAGCAACGAATCCTCCTTATCAATTTAACTGGCAACTATGCTTTTGGGTGATTGCCTTGAATATTCTCTTGGCAATCGGGATTGGCCTAACGCAACGTGTCAAAGTAAAAAGCAATTTGTATTTGGAAGGCCAAATGACTGGCTACTTCATTAGACATCTGGAGCAAACGGATGGTCTTGCAATTGATAAAAGTGGCATGGGTCCCTGGTTGACACTGTTAATGGATGACATAAAAGAATGTAGTTACTTCTTGTCGACCACTCTGTTCGAGATAGTGATTGGATTAGCGAGTTTTCTTCTTGCTGTGGTCTATGGAATGGGTACTAACTGGCAATTGACGCTAGGGATCCTTTGCGTATCATTCATAGGTGGTTTGTTGATGAAGGGAATCGGCCCTAGGTTACAAGCAGCTAAGGAGGACGAGCAAGCAGCGGAAGAGGACCTTCAACCCCTTATGGTCCAGATTTTGTCGCAAATTCCCCTGATTAGAGCGCACCGAGCCGAGCACTATACAGAAGAACTATTTGAGGAATATCACGCTCATTATAGAAAGCAGCAATATCAGCGGCAGAGACATCGTGCCTTACTCGAATCTTTAAGTATTGGATTAGGTTTTGTGATGACGACTAGCTGGATTTCTTTGGCTTTTATCCTGATGGTTCGAGGTGAATTAACGCTCGGTCAATTATTTAGTTTTATGATTATTGATCGGTATTTTACCTGGGTATTCTTCAACCTTCCTAGTCTCTACAGTGAGTACCTGATGGCTAAAGTCTGTGCTGAACGGATTATGACTTTCAAGAAGGAACACTATAGCCAGCCGGAGGTGGGAGGAATTCACCAAGCTAGCGTATTATCTCTAGTAGATTTGGGTTTTGCATATAGCGACCATCCGGTGTTGGAACATCTAACAACCAAATTTGAAAAGGGAACACAATACGCCTTGATGGGAGCAAGTGGTTCTGGCAAGAGCACAGTCCTGAAGCTATTAGCAGGTATTTACCCTAGCTATAGTGGGACTATTGAGTTGGACGGCAACAGTGTTACTAGTGATACATTGAGTGCGATAGTAAGCTATGTGCCACAAGATAATGTAGTGATCGAAGATACGATTAGAGAGAATATTCTTCTGGGTAGACAGCTTTCGGATGCGGACCTTAACCATATTATCGAGGTGTCTGGTTTGACATCACTTCTTAAACGACTCGATGATGGTTTGGACACTTTGGTAATCTCTGGTGCTAATCAGAACTTATCGGAAGGAGAGATTCAGCGGATTGGTTTCGCGCGTGCCCTAGTTAAAGAGGCGAGTTTCTTGTTGTTAGACGAACCGACTGCGTCATTAGATGTAGAACTCGAGCAGGTGCTGGTTGATTATTATCAAAAGACCGATCAGGGAGTAATTGTTGCCACTCACCGGGACACCAGTTTACCATCTGACTTCGTCCGCATACCCGTTAATTAAGGCAGGAATTATATGAGATTCCCTGCTAATAGAAAACACGCCGGTTGACGGCGTGTTTTTTGCTAGGTACAATACTAGAAGAAATAACCCAATATAGAAAGGAGCCTTATTATGTCGCGACAAAACATCTATGATCAACCGGATTTCTTCGCTGGCTACCAGCAGATACGCCAGCGTCAGGATAATGCCAATGACTTAATCGAGACTCCTGCGCTCATGCAGTTATTGCCTGATCTAACTGACAAACGCCTCTTGGATCTCGGCTGTGGCGCGGGTGATCATTGCCAGCTGTTCATTGAGCGTGGAGCAGCACACGTGCTAGGCGTTGACCTCTCCGAGAAGATGCTGTCCTTGGCCCAACATCAGCATGCCCACCCCGCTATTCGCTATCAACGTCTAGCCATGGAAGATATAAGCCAGTTGCAGGGGCCTTTCGATGTGGTGGTCAGTTCTTTGGCCTTCCATTATGTGGCTGACTACCCTGCGCTGGTGGCGGACATCTACCAATTGTTAGCTCCCGGTGGCGTGCTGGTCTTCTCTCAGGAACATCCGCTGGTGACCTGCCATGAGACAGGCGAGCGCTGGACGTATGATAAGGATGGGCAGAAGCGCTATGCCAACATTGCCCACTATAGCCAGGAGGGACAGCGTCAGACGGACTGGTTGGTCGACCAGGTGATCAAGTACCACCGTACCTTCGAAACCTTGATTAACACCCTCTTGGACAAGGGCTTTCGTCTCCAACAAATCGTGGAACCACATGGCAGTCCTGCCCTACGTGCACAATACCACCGATATGAAGACACACGTCATCGGCCGGATTTTCTCGTAATTCGGGCGGTCAGGGAAGGGTGAAGGCCAAATCCTTTCACGGTCTTAGATGAAGTATTAGTGCGGTCTGTATCAGCGCGACTATGTCACACTCACTTACAGTGAACACGAAACAAGGCGTCGGTTGACGGCATATTGGTTGCTCGGTTACAATAAAAGCGAGAATGCAATGAATCAGAAAGGAGCCTGCCCATGGCCTCTGTCACTCTCCAACTGGACGCAGCCACCCGCGCCCAAATGAAAGCAAGCTACGCCGACTACCTGCTAGATCCGGTGCCTCATAGTGAATTCCGCGCCCAAGTCGACGGCGTCACCATTACGGCCTATGCCAGTGGTAAGGTCCTCTTCCAGGGCAAGGATGTGGAAGCTCAGGTAGCCCGCTGGCAGGGGCAGGCGACTTCTGCGCCGACTAGCAAAACGAGTTCTGGCTCAAGCCAGGCCAAAGCAGCCAATCACGAACACTTGCCTGATGACTTCGCTAACTGGACCATTATCGGCAGCGACGAGGTGGGCAACGGCTCCTACTTTGGGGCATTGACGGTCTGCGCCGTCTACCTAGATGCCGGAGATCGGGCAAAGATCGAAGGCTTGGGTGTTAAGGATTCTAAGCTCTTGTCGGATGCCCAGATTCTGGAACTAGCCCCTAAGTTACGTCAAGTTCTGACCCATGAGCTGACTATTTGCTCGCCAGCCAAGTATAACGAGGCCAACAAGACCCGCAATGCCAATGCCATTAAGGTTAGCCTCCATAACTTCACCATTCAGAAGCTCTTGGCTAAGTTGTCAGCCCGCCAGAAGTTGGCCCTGCAAGGGGTTCTGATTGATGAGTTTACCAGCCCTCAGAACTATTTTAACTACCTTAAGAAGGAAGCTCATCCCCTGACCAAGGGCCTCTATTTCGCCGAGAAAGGGGAGAGTGCCCACTTGGCAGTAGCCTGCGCCTCTATTATCGCCCGGGCCTGGTTCCTGGAGTCCCTGACCACCTTCGGGGCGCCTTATGATGTGGTCCTGCCATCAGGGGCGGGTGCCAATGTGGATGCTTTTGCGGCCAAGCTCATTAAAAAGTTCGGTCCTGATGTCTTAAGAGAAACAGCCAAGCTCCACTTCAAGAATACGGAAAAGGCCCTTGCCCTAGCGCGCAAGCTTAAGTAGGCCAGAGGCAAAAGAATAGCGACCTGTTTACTAGTCAAGTAAGCAGGTGCTTTTTTGTTTTTATCGTGTTTTTTTAGTCGTGAGTCTATCGAAAAGTTTGAATTAGAGCGCTTATGCAAGCGATTTACGAATGGTTCTAGAATACACAAAATTTATATACAAATCTTGACGGTTTTGGTAGAATGAGATTGGTAGATACTACCATCAAACATTCCAAAAGACACTAACTCGCTAGAAAACCGCCGCTAGAGAGTGTGTAATATGGGGATAGGAGTGATTATTTGAAAAAACATAAGCTACACAGTCTTCTGATTGTTTTGCTGATGGTTCTGCAAGTCTTCGCCAGCCCTCTTGTGGCCTTAGCGCAAGAAGCAGGGACACCGGCAGCACCAGCAACAGAAGCAGTTCAGCCAGCTACTGAGAATGCTGCAAACGGTGAGGAAGGCAAGGAAGATACTGCTCAAGAGGGAGATGCAGAAGTAGACGCACAAGCTGGGCATTTTCCGCAAGCGCAGGTTCAGCCATCACAATATGAGATGACCACCAACTTCACCATCAATACATATCCGGTACAAAAAAATGGGAAATACGGGGAAGGGAAATTCTACATTGCCCCAACCTACAAGATTCCTAACAAGGTGACCTTAAAGAATGGGGATACCCTTACCTATACAGTACCTAATGTATTCCACGTTGAGGCAACCGGCGTAACAGAAGTTTCGGCTGGTGGCGAAGTTGTTGGGAATGTGGTGGTAGATCCAGCAACTAATACTGCAACTTTAACCATTACTAACGAAGCCTATTTTGCTAAACTCAATGAAGAGAAGACACTAACCATGTCCTTTACGGCGGTTTGGGCAGATAGCGTGCCTAAGAATGTAGTGCAGAACTTTACCATGCCAGGCGCTGGTGATTATGCTCTGACACGTATTGTGGTCGATGAAGACCCAACTGGTTACACCAAGTGGGGGGTGCAAAACAAAGATAACCCAGAATTAATCGACTGGCGGATTCGCGTTAACCGATATGCTAAGGCAGGCGTGACCAATGCAGTGATTAAAGACGCCATCCCAGAAGGCCAAGAATTTGTTGGCGAGATGACAGGGTATTATTTCACTGACTGGGAAAATGGGACTCGGGTAGACTCCTTTGCTGGTACAACGATCACCAATGAAGATGACAATAACTTCACAGTGATTCCTAACAAGGGCGGTAGCTTAGACGGACGTGGTCTCTACCTAATCTACCAAACGCGTATTACTGAACCGGTTGACCCTGTCACCAAACGGGCAACCAACCATGTAAGTTTCACTTCTGACACAGATAAGCAAGAATTTGATGGCTTTGCGCCATTAAAAACGACGGATGGTGTCGGGACGGGTGCTCGTTCAGACGTGGTGGTTTTCCAAGTGAATAAGAAATTGGAAGGTCGCCAAATAAAGGCCCAAGAATTCGAGTTCCAATTAGTGAAAGCTGCCGACAATTCTGTCGTGGCGACTGCCAAGAACGACGAAAACGGCCTTGTTAAATTCAAGAAAGTTAAGTTCAAGACAGAAGGGGAATTTACTTACAAGATTCGCGAAGTCAAAGGCGACTTGCCAGGTGTGACTTATGACGAAAATGAAATTACAGCGACTGTTAAAGTAACCAACAAGGCAGGTGTTAAGACGGCTCAAGTGACTTATGATCGCGAAGCCTTCACCAACACTTATAAGGCAGCAGCAACCAGCCTAGTAGTCAAAGCAAGCAAGAAATTGGCAGGTGCAACTTTAGCAGCGGATCAATTCACTTTCGAGTTAGTGGACAAAGCAACTGGCCAAGTAGTTGGTACAGCTAAAAACAAGGCAGATGGCTCTGTTGAGTTCCCGGCACTAAACTACGATGTTGCAGGTAACCACACTTACACGATTCGTGAGAAAAATGAAGGGGCAGCAGGTTACACCTACGACGTTAAAGAAGTAGAAGTGACGGTAGCCGTTACCGACAACGGACAAGGTCAGTTAGCTGCCAATGCCACCTACTCTTCTGAAGAAGGTTTCACCAACACTTATAAGGCAGCAGCAACCAGCCTAGTTGTCAAAGCAAGCAAGAAATTGGCAGGTGCAACTTTAGCAGCGGACCAATTCACTTTCGAATTAGTGGACAAAGACGGTAAAGTAGTTGGCACCGCTAAGAACAAGGCAGACGGTTCTGTTGATTTCCCAGCTCTAAGCTTCGATGCGGCAGGCGATTACAGCTTCAAGATTCGTGAGAAGAATGAAGGTGCAGCAGGCTACACTTATGACTCAACCGAATTTGATGTAGCAGTAGCAGTTACAGACAATGGTAAAGGTCAATTAGAAGCAAAAGCAACTTACGCTAAAGAAGCAGCTTTCTCTAACACTTACAAGGCAGCAGCAGCAAGCGTTGTAGTGAAAGCAAGCAAGAAATTGGCAGGTGCCACTTTAGCAGCGGACCAATTCACTTTCGAATTAGTGGACAAAGCAACTGGCCAAGTAGTTGGCACTGCTAAGAACAAAGCAGATGGTACTGTTGAATTCGCAGCAGTAAGCTTCGATGCAGCAGGTAACTACGACTTCAAGATTCGTGAGAAGAATGAAGGCGCAGCAGGCTACACTTATGACGCAAGTGAATTTGATGTAGCGGTCGCTGTAACTGACAATGGTCAAGGTCAATTAGAAGCCAAGGCTAGCTATGCTAAGCCAGCAGAATTCTCTAACAGCTACAAGGCTGGAGCAGCTAGCTTAGTAGTGGATGCTAAGACAGTCATCAAACAAGGCCCTAAAGAAGAAGACGTACCAGTCAAGAAGGACCAATTCACTCTTGAATTAGTAGATAAGGACGGTAAGGTGCTTCACGCACTTAAGAACGACGAAAATGGTAAAGTGGTCTTCCCGGCCCTAACATTTGATGCAGCGGGCGAATATACTTATACACTTCGTCAAGTAAAAGGTTCTGAAGCAGGCATGACTTATGATGACAAGACTTACACAGTCAAAGTCACCGTGACTGACAACGGTCAAGGTCAATTACTTGTCCAAGCAGAAAATGCAACGGGTGTAGTCTTCGTTAACCGTCTAGCAGAGACAAGTCAGACTGAAGATCCTGGCAAAGACCCAGGCAAGAAGGAAGAGAAGAAATTACCGAAAACAGGTGAAGCTAGCTCAATCCTTTTGATTGGCTTAGGCTTTGTATTAGCGATTGCGGCAGGACTCGTAGTGAGACGTGAGCAAGTTAAAAACTAATAAGGGCACGTCTAATCAGGCTGAAAGGCCAAAAAGGAACTAGGATATAAACCTAGTTCCTTTTTTCTTGGTGAAGTTAGAGATCAAAAGAGGAGAGAAACATTTTCTCTCCTCTTTTGATAGTTACTAGTTATTAACTGGATGGGGCGCCGCCTTAGGATGAAGGGAGACCCAGACAACGGCCGCAATGATCAGGACCATGCCCAATAAATCAATCAGGTAGAAGTGCTCGCTCATCAATAAGAAGGCAAAGAAGACAGCAGAGATGGGCTCTGAAGCCCCTAGGAGAGAGGCTTCCATAGGCCCCACCAAGGCTACCCCCTTAAGGAAGAGGGAGTAGGCCAAGAGGGTGCCGACCACCACTAAGCCTGCCATGGCAAGAATTGTCAGAGGCTGCCAGTCAATTGGATAGGTCCAGGTCTGGTTAGCCAGGAAGAGGCTAGCACCGCCTAGCAGTAAGCCCAAGCCGGTCACCAAGGTGGCATTATGACGCTGTAAGAGGTCAGCTGGCAAGACCGTGTAGAGGGCGTAGCCGACAGCAGCCACTAAGCCCCAACTTAGGCCAGCCGGTGTTAGGCTCAGGCTGGTGATGTCGCCATGAGTAGCAATCAGAGCTGTGCCCAGAATGGCTAAGCCAATGGCAGCTAGCAGTTGGCCAGTTGGAACTTGGCGAGTCTTGAGGCTGACATAGGCGATGACCAGAATCGGGCTGGTATATTGAAGGACGGTGGCAGTCCCGGCATTGGAGGCGCCAATGGCTTCCAGATAGGTAAGCTGACAGAGCACAATCCCAAAGATAGCGAAGATAAGCAGTTGGACTAGGCTGCGCTTATCTTGGCTCATGGCTTTGAGCTGGGGCCGTTGACACATCAAGAGATAGGTCGTCATAATGAGGCCTGCTAGTAACATTCGGATTGAGACGACAATCCGAGCCGGAATTTGGGCGGTCTGCATCAAGTACTGACCGCAGACTCCCGATAGGCCCCAAGAGGCTGCCCCCAAAATCGTATAAAGTCGTCCTTTCCATAATGCCGTCATGGTCTCTTCCTCCTTGTTTTCAACGCTTATCAGTATACACAATTTCTCAGTCCTTGTCATGACCCTTTTGCCCAGTGAGAGAGACTTATTGGCAGAATTGCTTTTAGTTTCTTTTGTACTTATTTTTTGATACACTAAGGTTAATCAAGCTAAGGAGTGACTGCTCATGGAAAATAAACGACGTTTCCGCGCCGTAATTGAAGGTACCGAATATACGATTGTGGGAAATCGCTCAGCGACTCACCTCAATCAGGTGGTAGAATTAGTTAACAGCCAATTGGCTCAGTTAGCCGAGTTAGCCCCTGATATGTCGGCACGCGATCGGGCCATCCTCATGTCGGTCAATGCCTTATCTGATCAACTAGTTAAGGAACAACGCATTGCGGAATTGGAAGCTCAGCTCCAAAGCCTGCAAGCCAAGGGCAGCTCTCAAGCTCAGGCTCCTAAGTCTCCAGTAGCCGAGCCTAAGAAGGCCAGCCCTCAGGTTCCCTTTACCAGAAAGTAATACAGAATGTAATTAAGGAGGAAATCCTTCATGTTAACCTTACTCATGCTTTTGATTCTCTTGTATGCCTTCTACCGCGGTTATCGCCGTGGCTTGGTTATGCAAGTGGTGCGTCTGATTGGCTTTGTCATTGCTATGACCATCGCCAATCGCCACTATCAACCATTGGCACGTTTTATCTCTAACTTTATTCCTTTCCCATCGGTTCAACAGAATACCCAAATGACCTTCTATGACCAAGCCACTAGCTTCGTCATCGACCAGGCCTTCTATCGGGTGGTGGCCTATGTTGCCATTGTGGTGGTAGGTTGGTTAGTGACCGAGTTTATTAGTCTCTTCTTCCGTAAGCTAGCCTTCTATGAAGTTTTCAAATGGGCTAACCACATTGGGGGCGGGCTAATTAGTGTCCTCATCGCCTATATCTGGATTTTCTTCTCGCTCTTTACCTTATCCTTGGTACCGCTAGAAGGCATCCAACAACAATTCGTTAATAACCCGATTGCTTATCGGGTCGTGTCTCAGACACCTGTCTTATCTGATATGGCCAACCGCCTCTGGCTCCAGGCCAATCCCAACAATAACAACAATCGTTAATATTAAAGGAGGAATTCAAGGTGACGAATCAGAAGATTTTTAGCACCTTGGAATTCGGTAAAATCAAACAAGCCGTGCAACATTATCTCCAGACCGAGTCGGCTGAGCGCCTGGTTCAAGCCATGGCGCCTAGCGACCAGCTGGATATCATTCAAACATGGCAGTCAGAAACCGAGCAAGCGCTCGGTATTTTGATGCAAGGAAAAGTATTACCGATTCCACGCCTAGTCAATATCGACATGGCGCTTAAACGCTTGGAATTAGGCGCCAGTCTTAATGGTCAGGAACTGGCCGGCATTGCCAAGCTCCTATCGACCATCCACCAACTCATGAAGTTCTTCGACCAGTTGGCAGCCGAAGAGAAGACCTATCCAGCCCTTACGGCCTGGGTCTACCAAGTGGTGACCTTGCCAGAAATTGAAGCAGAACTGGCCCAAGCCATTGATGAAGATGGTTCGGTCCTCTCATCGGCTTCGGTTCTCTTAGCCAGCATCCGTCGCCAACAAGGTCAGATGGAGCAGCAAATCCGTCTGCAACTTAACCAATTGCTTAAGTCTAAGGCCAGCCAATTGTCTGATGCTTTGGTCACCATGCGGAATGACCGTTATGTTTTGCCGGTCAAGGCCGAGTACAAACACCAATTTGGCGGGACGGTTCACGACCAGTCTTCAACGGGGCAGACACTCTATATTGAGCCCCAGGCTGTTATGGAGCTTAACAACAAGCGAGCTGAATTGCAACGAGCCGAACGCCAAGAAATTGAACGGATTTTAATGGCCCTGTCTGAAGCTCTCATGCCTTATCAAGAAGAACTCAAGCGTAACGAGTGGGTTGTGGCTCATTTGGACTATATCCAAGCCCGCGCCCACTATGCAAAGTCACTAGAGGCCACTCGACCAAAATTCTCCGATCAGCAAATCGTGGCCATCTACCAAGCCCGTCATCCCCTGATTGCAGCAGATAAGATTGTGCCCAACGATATTATTCTGGGTGAGCACTATCAGGCCCTAATCATTACCGGTCCTAACACAGGTGGGAAGACCATTTTGCTTAAGACGCTGGGTCTCTTACAGTTGATGGGCCAGTCGGGTCTCCATATCCCGGCTGAGGCGGGGAGCCGCCTGGGCATTTTTGATGCCGTCTATGCCGACATCGGAGATGAGCAGTCCATTGAGCAGAACCTGTCCACCTTTAGTTCCCACATGACCAATATTGTCAGTATCTTGAATCAGGTGACCGACCGGTCCTTGGTTCTCTTTGACGAGCTGGGTTCGGGGACGGACCCTCAAGAAGGGGCCCTCCTGGCTATGGCCATCCTCAACCATTTGCGTAAAATTGGGACCCTAGTCATGGCAACCACTCACTATCCTGAGCTCAAGCTCTATGCCCATGAGACCGCTAATACCCTCAATGCCAGCATGGAATTCGATGCCCAGACCCTGTCACCAACCTATCGCCTCTTGCTAGGGGTGCCGGGCCGGTCTAACGCCTTTGATATTTCAGGGCGTTTGGGTTTGGATCCAAGTATTTTGGAAGAAGCCCGTCAAGGGATTAAGGAAGATAGTCAGGCCCTTAATGACATGGTGGCTAAACTAGAAGAAGAGCGGCGTCAAGCTGAGTTAGACCATGAAGCAGCCCAAGAATTGCTGGAAGAGGCCCAACAGCTACATGCCGATTTGCGACATGAATACAATCGCTGGCTAGAAGCCAAGGAACGCCTCCAAGACAAGGCCAAGCAAGAAGCCAATGCCAAGGTGGCCCAGGCTCAGGCCCAAGCCGAAGCCTTGATTCAAGAGATTCGTGACTTGCAGTTAGAACAAGGCCAGAATCAGACCATCAAGGAACATGTCTTGATTGAGAAACGAGCTGGCTTCGAGCAACTCAAGCAACCCGAAAATCTCAAGAAGAATAAGGTCCTTAAGAAGGCTAAGAACAACCGTCAACTCAAGGTAGGGGACGATGTGGAGGTCTTAAGCTATGGCCAACGCGGGACTATTATAGAAGTCAAGGGCAAGGAATACATTGTCCAAATGGGGATTCTTAAGATGAAGTTTGATCAGGAAGAACTAGAGCCGCTCAATCAAGTGGAGACCAAGACCAAGGTCAATGTTCACCGTCAAGCAGGACCTAAGGTTCAGACTAGCTTGGACCTACGGGGCGAACGCTATGAGCAAGCCCTCTATCGTCTGCGCCAATACCTGGATGCGGCGCTACTGTCTAACCATCCTATGGTCACCATTATTCATGGTAAGGGGACCGGGGCGCTGAGACAAGGAGTTAAGGAAGTCCTAGCCAAACATCCTCAGGTTGACCGCTTCGAATATTCGCCAGCCAATGCAGGTGGTAATGGTTCGACCATCGTTTATTTCAAGTAGTGAGCAAAAAAATAGGCGTCCTCACAGTCCAGTGATACAATAGGAGTATCACAAGCAAAAGGGGAGTCTGTATTATGACAAAACATTTAACAGATGCTGAATTTTTAACTTCAACTGCAGAAGGCGTAACCGTTGTTGACTTTTGGGCACCATGGTGTGGACCTTGTCGTATGCAAGGGCCAGTTATCGATGCGCTCAGCGAGAAATATGACGGTCAAGTAGAATTTTTCAAGATGAACGTAGATGAAGAGCAAAAAGTAGCTCAAGAGTTTGGCGTTATGTCCATTCCAACACTCTTGATTAAGAAAGATGGTCAGCCCGTTGAAAAACTCATCGGCTACCATGACCAAGCTAAGTTAGAAGCTATTCTAGCACAATACTTATAAGCCAATTAGCCTGTGAGCTAGCCGGCTTAGAAACCAAGAGGCGACTCCCTGGTGAGTTCGCCTTTTTTGGTCGTCCAAATAGGAGGGCATTAGCCCCTATCTATAAGAAAAAACTATAGATAAGAGGCCCTGGGAGCAAATGTATTTTTAGTGTCTTTTTATAGGGCCTGAGGTCATTATATCAGGTCTTGAGACACCTAGTATCGAAATGTTAAACGAACAAATATTTTATAAAAAATTCAAACTCTAAAATTCGTTAATTGGAAGCGGTCACTTGAATTGTCAAGCAGATTTGAAAGTGATATAGTAGAGTAATAATGTGTGCTTTTCTATGGAATTGTAGTCAATCTCTTACGAACGCACAAAAAATACAATGGAGGAAAGAAGGGAAGACGTGTGGAAGAATCACGCATATTTGAACTCTTTGGCTTAGCCTTCAGTTGGAATACAGTGCTGGCGACCATTGCGACAGTGCTCCTGATATGGGGCTTGTGCGTTTGGTGTACGCGTAAACTGTCGGTTGACCAACCAGGTAAACCGCAATTGTTCCTAGAAACCATCATCGACTTTGTCCGCGGTATCGTGGGTGGGGCCATTACGGATCCCAATGCCCAAATGTACCAACTACTTGGGCTGACATTGTTCTTGTTTGTTTTCGTGGCTAACATGCTAGGCTTACCATTCATGCTTAACTATGGCGAACATTCCTATTGGCGTAGCCCAACGGCTGACCCAATCGTCTGCTTGTCCATGGCAGCCTTAATGATTCTGCTCTCCCACTATATTGGGGTTGAGAAACAAGGTTTCAAGGGTTATCTGATTAACGGCTATACCAAGCCAATGAAGGCCATGATTCCGTTGAAAATCATTGAAGAGTTCACCAACACGATTACCCTGGCCTTACGGCTCTACGGGAACATCTTCGCGGGTGAAGTCCTACTGGGCTTGATTGCTAACTTGGCAACCTCTGCCGGTCTAGTCACTTGGCCTGTCGGGATTCTGATCCAAATTATTTGGCAAGGATTCTCACTCTTTGTAGGTTCCATTCAAGCCTACATCTTCGTCACCTTAACCATGGTTTACATGTCCCATAAGGTTGAGACGGAACACGAATAAACTGACTATATTTATTGATTAAAGGAGATATATTATGGATTACGCAATCGCTGCTGCAATCGCTGTTGCCTTCGCTGCATTAGGGGCATCAATCGGGAACGGGATGGTTATTTCTAAGACCATCGAATCAATCGCTCGCCAACCAGAATTGGAAGGTAAATTACGGATGACCATGTTCTTGGGTGTCGGTCTGATTGAAGCCGTGCCAATCATTGCGGTCGTTATCGCATTACTTTTCGCCTTCAAATAAGCCAGCTGACACTTGAAGGTCAAATTCGGGAGGCTATATATGAACACGCTGTTATTAAATACAAGTATCAATACCTCGTTGGGCCATACCATTGTTACCTTGGTGGCCTTCGTGATTTTGCTTCTCATCGTGAAACACTTTGCCTGGGGCCCGCTGACTAAGATTTTGTCAGAGCGCAAACAGGTCATTGACCACGACATTCAGACGGCTGCTTCTGAGAAGGCAGCTGCCCAAGACGCCAACCGTGATGCGCAATTAGCCTTGCGTGACGCACGGGCGGAAGCAACTCAAATTATCTTGCAAGCTAAGAAACAAAGCCTGCAAGTTCAAGACACCATGCTCAAGGAAGCCAAAGAAGAGGTTATCCGCATGAGGGAGACCGCTCAGAAGGATATTGCCTTGGAACGTCGCCGTATGTTAAGTGACTTACGGGCAGAATTGACTGACATCTCCATTGAGATTGCTGAGAAGATTATCCAACGGGAAATCAAACCAGAAGACTATCACCGTTTAGTGGACGACTTTATTGAAGGAATGGATGATTTATCATGACAGAAGAAGTAAAGCAAGCCTCTGTCTCTCTCAAGCGTCCTCAAATTGCTGATATGGAAGAGGCTAAGAAGAAGCGGGAGAAAACCTTCGAAGATAAATTGTTGCGCAAGATGCAACAAGAATACCTGGAAACCTATCATGGTGAGGTCGCCCAGGCTGCGGCTAGTAATCAAACAAGGGAGTCGTCTGATTCCGATCAGGTTCGGGACGAAAACCGGACCCAGTATGAGGACCGTCTCTTAGACAAGCTCATGGCGCAAATTTCTAGTGGTTATGAAAACCATGATGAACGTCGCCGCCAAGTCCGTTCTGAGACCTTGATGATTACCAGTGCCGTGCCTTTGACTGAAGATGAGAAGGAAAAGATGACCCGTAAATTCATGGAAATTACTAAGAAGCCTCTGCGTCGCATTACGACGGTGGTCGACCCTAGCTTGATTACTGGGGTGCGTCTACAGTCAGAGACCTTCTACTATGAAGTGACAGGGCAGAAGAAATTAAGAGAAATACGTGCCTTCTTAGAAAAAGGCTGGTTACAAGGAGATGAATCGTAGATGACAGAGCGTTTAGAAGATCGTTTACGTCAACAGATCCGCCGCTTTAGATCGCAAGACAATTTAGAAGAAATCGGGACGGTCACCTTTATCGGTGACGGGATTGCCCGTGTTATTGGGCTAGAGAATGTCATGTCAGGTGAGATGGTCGAGTTCGCCAATGGCTCCATCGGCATGGTGCAAAACCTAGAATCCAATGATGTCGGGATTATCATTTTCGGTAAGTACGAGAATATCCACGAGGGTGACTTAGTCCGCCGTCTGGGTAAAATCATGGAAGTCCCAGTAGGTCCTGGCCTATTGGGGCGTGTTGTGGATCCGCTGGGTCGTCCATTGGATGGCTTAGGTCGGATTGACAGCAACCGGACCCGTCCAGTTGAGACACCTGCGCCTGGTATCATGGACCGCCAGAGTGTGAATGAACCAATGCAAACAGGGATTAAGGCAGTTGACGCCCTAGTACCAATTGGTCGTGGTCAACGGGAACTGATTATCGGGGACCGTAAGACAGGGAAGACTTCCTTAGCGGTTGATGCCATTATCAACCAAAAGGGTAAGGATGTTATCTGTATCTACGTGGCCATTGGTCAGAAGGAATCCACCGTTAAGAACCTAGTTAACACCTTAGAACAATATGGGGCCATGGACTATACCGTAGTCGTGACAGCTTCTGCCTCACAACCTGCGCCTTTACTTTACCTAGCGCCTTATTCAGGGACCGCGATTGGGGAAGAATTCATGTATAATGGTCAGCATGTCTTGGTGGTCTATGATGACCTATCTAAGCAAGCTGCGGCCTACCGTGAAATGTCCCTCCTGCTCAAGCGCCCACCAGGTCGTGAAGCCTATCCAGGGGACGTCTTCTACTTGCACTCACGCCTCTTAGAGCGTAGTGCCAAACTCAGTGACGCCTTAGGTGGTGGGTCCTTGACCTCACTGCCAATCGTGGAAACCCAGGCTGGTGACATTTCAGCCTACATTCCAACTAACGTCATTTCCATTACCGACGGTCAAATCTTCCTGGAAAGTGACCTCTTCTTCTCGGGTATTCGACCTGCTATTAACGCTGGTCTGTCAGTTTCCCGGGTAGGGGGGGCAGCTCAGCTCAAACCGATGAAACAGGTCTCTGGGACCTTGCGGATTGACTTAGCCAGCTACCGTGAATTAGAAGCCTTCACTCAGTTCGGTTCAGACCTAGATGCGGCTACGCAACACAAGCTCAACCGTGGGAAACGGACCGTAGCGGTGCTCAAGCAGAAGCTGCACAAGACCTTGCCAGTTGAAGAACAAGTGGTCATCCTCTATGCCTTGATTCATGGCTATATGGATTCTGTGCCATTGGAAATGATTGAAGACTATCAAGACCAGCTTATGACCTTCTTCCGAGATAACTACGATGTCATCTTGCATGAGATTGTGACTAAGAAGGTTCTACCTGATCAACAACTCATGGATAGCATCTTGGCTGAATTCGGCCAACGCTTCCAACCATTAAGTGCGCGGCCTTTGGTCGCTGACTAAGCCTGAGGAGGGGCGGACATAAATGGCTTTAAATGAAATTAAAAAGCGGATTGAGTCCACTAAAAAGACTGCCCAAATCACCAATGCCATGCGGATGGTGTCGGCTGCCAAGTATAACAAGATGGCCCAAGACGCCAAGGATTACTTCCTCTATGCCGAGAAAGTGCGCAAGATGGTCTCCCATGTGGCGAAGTCCCAGTTGGAGCTCTTAGACGATGGGGTGCCCATTCGTCAAGACGGGCTCAACTATATCGACTTTCACGATATGCTCTTAGAGCGTCCCGTTAAGAAGACCGGCTATCTGATTATTTCCTCTGACCGTGGTTTGGCGGGGAGCTACAACTCCTCCATTATCAAGGCGGTCCAACAGATGTTTGAAGAAGACCATGCCGACAAGAGTGAGATTGTGGTCTTGGCGATTGGGGAGCCGATTGCCAAGTTTTGCCGGGAGAACGGCTACTATGTTGCCAAGGAAATGCATGACATTTCTGACCGACCAACCTTCGGCGAGGTGCAAGCCATCGTCAAACGGGCGGTCAAGCTCTTCAAGGAGCAGGCCTTCGATGCCCTCTATGTCTGCTACAATCACCATATTAACGCGGTTAGTTCCCAATTCCGGGCTGACCAGGTCTTGCCTTTGACTGATTTAGATGTCTTAGATGAGGACGAGGATGATATGGCCAATGTTGACTATCTAGTAGAGCCCTCTCAAGGGGCCTTGCTGGACGTGCTCCTGCCACAGTTTGCAGAGAGTCAGATCTATGGGGCCATTGTCGATGCCAAGACGGCTGAACACGGCAGTCGTATGAATGCTATGCGCAGTGCGACAGACGCAGCCAATGAGATGATTGACGCCTTGAAGCAACAATTCAACCAAGAACGTCAATTACGAGTAACCAATGAAATTTTAGAGATTATCAATGGGGCCAATGCCCTGAATGATAATAAGAAGAAGGAGGATTAGACCATGCGGATTGGACGAATTGAGCAAGTCATCGGCCCAGTTGTCGATGTGGCTTTTCCGGTTGAAAATGGGGTGCCTGATATTCACCATGCCTTGGTGGTCACCCGTCAACCCGTCAGTGAAGCAATGGACTTGTCAGATGTAGACCTGTCCCAATCCATTACCCTAGAAGTTGCCTTAGACTTAGGGGATGGGGTGGTGCGGACCATCGCCATGGAATCTACCGACGGGCTCCAGCGTGGGCTAGCCGTACTGGATACAGACCGTTTGATTGAAGTGCCGGTAGGGGAAGTGACCCTGGGCCGGGTATTCAATGTCTTAGGTCAACCAATTGATGATATGGGTCGCCTTGATGGTGACCATGAGGTGCGAGGGATTCACCGTCCAGCACCAACTTTTGAAGAATTAAGTTCTAGTTATACCATTCTTGAGACCGGGATTAAGGTCATCGACCTCTTAGCCCCTTATATCAAAGGGGGTAAAATCGGCCTCTTCGGCGGTGCCGGGGTAGGGAAGACGGTCCTCATTCAAGAATTAATTCATAACATTGCCGAGCAATTAGGGGGGATTTCGGTCTTCACTGGGGTCGGCGAACGGACGCGTGAAGGGAACGACTTGGTTTTCGAAATGCGTGAATCCGGGGTTAACAAGAAGACTGCCATGGTCTTCGGCCAAATGAACGAGCCACCTGGTGCCCGTATGCGGGTTGTCTTAACTGGTTTGACCATGGCCGAATACTTCCGTGATGAGCTCAAACAAGACGTGCTGCTCTTCATCGACAACATCTTCCGTTTCACCCAAGCGGGTTCAGAAGTCTCTGCCTTACTGGGCCGGATGCCTTCTGCCGTGGGTTACCAACCAACCTTGGCTTCAGAAATGGGGGCCATGCAAGAACGGATTACCTCAACTAAGAATGGGTCCATTACCTCTATCCAGGCCGTCTATGTGCCTGCCGATGACTATACGGACCCGGCGCCAGCTACCACCTTCGCTCACTTGGATGCGACCACCAACTTGGAACGTCGCTTGACCGAGCAAGGGATTTACCCAGCGGTGGATCCACTGGCTTCCACTTCAAGTGCCTTGGCAGAAGAAATTGTCGGCCAACGCCACTACAGCATTGCCCTTAAGGTACAGAAGATTCTGCAACGCTATCGTGAGCTGCAAGATATCATTGCCATTCTGGGGATTGAAGAATTATCTGACGAAGAGAAAATCGTGGTTAAACGTGCACGTCGTCTGCAATTCTTCCTATCGCAAAACTTCCACGTAGCCGAAGCCTTTACCGGGATTCCTGGTTCCTTCGTGCCAATTGAAGAAACCCTTCATGGCTTTGAAGGAATTGTGGACGGTAAGTACGATGCCTTACCTGAAGAAGCCTTCCGTAATGTGGGGCCAATTAGCCAAGCCATTGAGAAGGCACGTAAAATGGGCGTTGACTTGCCAGCAGGCTTAGATTAAGAAGGTGACCACTATGGCCAATCCAAAGGACCAGCATACCATGCGGGTACGCATTTACTCGCCTCAAGGGGTTATCTATGATCACCAAGCCCTGTCCTGCAGCGTACGGGCAGTAGATGGTGGCCTAACCGTTCTACCTAACCATACGCCAATTTTGGCACCGCTAGAACTTAGCGTTGTCAAGGTGGTACGGGTGCATGAAGGCTTTACCGATGACTTTATCGCCATTAATGGTGGCGTCTTGGAAATGCGCAACAATGAAGTAGAGATTATCTCTAACTATGCAATTCGTGGGAAAGACATTGATGAAGCTCAAGTAAGTGTGGAACAACAAGAAGCCGAGATTAATATGCAAGAAGCCATTGCCAACAAGGATAACAAGGCCTTTGTCAAGGCTAAGATTGAATTGGACCGGGCAATGAACAAGATTACGGCCTTCCGCCGCAAGCGGGGCCTCTAGGAAAAGGGCTGAATATCAGCCCTTTTTTCATGCCTTAGGGGCAATTAACTCGCATTTTTAAGTGGGATGGGCTATAATGAACTGTTATTAAAGTGAGAAAGGAAGAGCTCATGTCAGCTTATGTTATTTTAGTCAGACTCTGTCTGGCCATCCTCTTCGCTGGGGTCATCGGATATGACCGCCAACGCAAGAACCGGCCGGCTGGTCTGCGTACCCATATTTTAGTTTGTATCGGGGCCACTGCCATTTCCATGATTCAATCGGCTGTCTTCTATCAAAAAATGCACGGCTTCCCTGAAATCGAAGTGGACCAAGTGCGTTTGCTAGCGCCTATTGTCAGCGGGATTGGTTTCCTTGGTGCCGGGACCATTGTGGTCACCAAGCAAAGGGTAGCCGGCCTGACCACGGCTGCTTCCCTCTGGACAACTGCGGCGCTGGGGATAGCCCTCGGTATGGGTTACTATGAAATTGCTGGTTTGACTTTCTTAGGGGTTATTTTCTCCCTAACGGTCATTCGCTTTATCGTCCGTATCCCCGATGTTCGGCGTCTGGAAATTCAATATGTGCACCGGGTGGCTACCAAGGAATTCTTTGCCGACTTCTTCAAGACGCATCACATTGAACTGACCGATGTTCAATTCGATGTAACCAATGTAGACGGCAAGAAGATTTACCGCAATACCTTTACCATCCACTTGCCTAAGGACCTAACTCACGTCCAATTAATCGAAGAATTATCCACCAATCCAGATATTATGAAAGTTCGCCTAGTCTCAATTAATGAATAGCTTGTCATGACTGAACTTTTCTGCTACACTTAGTGTATTCACATAAGAGACGATGAAGAGAAGGGGTTCAACCGCCTAATCCAGAGAGGAAGCCTCAGGCTGAAAGCTTCCACAGGATGAACCAAGTAGCTCAGAGTATCAGGTGCCAACGACAGCCCGCTGTCCAGTAGTCCCTGACGGAGGAGACACTCCGATAGCAACAGACGAGTGATAAACTTAGGTGGTACCGCGACTTAGCTCGCCCTAGGCAGCCTTGTGCTGACTAGGGCGATTTTTATTTTGCCCCCGAGACTTCATCAATCAAAGTAAACCCATCATCAACTATCAGGAGGATTCTTATGACCAAAGAACTATCAACCAAGTATAATCCCCAGGCCATTGAAGCCGGGAAATACGAAGAGTGGTTAGAACGTGGCGTCTTTAAGCCATCGGAAGACCCAGAAGCAGAACCTTATTCTATTGTCATTCCACCACCAAACGTGACCGGTAAACTACACCTGGGCCATGCCTGGGACGTAACCTTGCAAGATATGATTATCCGTCAGAAACGGATGCAAGGCTTTGATACCCTCTGGTTACCTGGGATGGACCATGCTGGGATTGCCACCCAAGCCAAGGTTGAAGAAAAATTACGTGGCCAAGGCCTGTCTCGTTATGACCTAGGTCGGGAGAAATTCCTGGAACAAACCTGGGCTTGGAAGGAAGAATATGCCGGCCACATTCGCCAACAATGGGCTAAGATGGGGATTTCTGTCGACTACAGCCGCGAACGCTTTACTCTGGATGAGGGCTTGTCAGAAGCTGTTAAGAAGGTTTTCGTAACCCTCTATGAGAAGGACTTGCTCTACCGTGGCGAATATATTATCAACTGGGACCCAGCAGCTAAGACTTCCTTATCTGATATCGAAGTCATCCATAAGGATGTAGAAGGTGCTTTCTACCATATGAAGTATCCTTTGGCAGACGGTTCTGGCTACTTAGAAGTGGCGACTACCCGTCCTGAAACCCTCTTAGGGGATACGGCCGTGGCGGTTCACCCGGACGATGAACGCTATCAAGCCTTGATTGGCAAAAAGGTGATCTTGCCATTAGTTAACCGCGAAATTCCAGTGATTGCTGATGAATATGTTGAGCAAGACTTTGGGACTGGGGTAGTTAAAATTACGCCAGCTCACGACCCTAACGACTTTGAAGTGGGGAACCGTCATGACTTGCCACGTATCAATGTTATGAACGATGATGCCACCATGAACGAATTAGCAGGCAAGTACCAAGGTATGGATCGCTTTGCCGCACGTAAGGCGGTGGTAGCGGACTTAGACGCTGCTGGCCTCTTAATTAAGATTGAACAACACTTTCACTCTGTGGGTCACTCTGAACGGACTGGTGTCGTGGTAGAACCTCGTCTGTCGACTCAATGGTTCGTCCGCATGGGGCCTTTGGCTGAGCAAGCCATTGCCGCTCAGAAGGCTCAAGGGGAGAATACCGTTAACTTCTACCCACCGCGCTTTAACGATGCCTACATTCGTTGGATGGAAAACATTCACGACTGGGTAGTATCCCGTCAACTATGGTGGGGGCACCAAATCCCAGCCTGGTATCACAATGAGACAGGTGAAGTTTATGTGGGCATGGAAGCACCTGCAGATAGCCAAAACTGGACCCAAGATCCAGACGTCTTAGACACTTGGTTCTCAAGTGCTCTTTGGCCATTTTCAACTATGGGTTGGCCTGATGAAGAATCAGCTGACTTCAAACGCTACTTCCCTAACAACACCTTGGTAACGGGCTATGACATCCTGACCTTCTGGGTTAGTCGCATGATGTTCCAAAGTTTGGAATTCACCGGTCGTCGTCCTTTCCAAAATGTCCTCATCCATGGTTTGATTCGGGATGCGGAAGGTCGCAAGATGTCCAAGTCCCTGGGGAATGGGGTGGACCCAATGGATGTCATCGAGCAGTATGGGGTAGACTCCCTGCGTTGGTTCCTGGCCAATGGTTCAGCACCTGGCCAAGATGTCCGCTTCTCGACTGATAAGATGGATGCAGCTTGGAACTTCATCAACAAGATTTGGAATGCCAGCCGTTATGTGCTCATGAACGTGGGCGACTTGACCTTGGATAACTTGTCCATTGGCCAAGACTTGACCCTAGCAGACCGTTGGATTCTAGCCCGTCTCCAAACCACTATTGCAGATGTGACCCGTCTCTTTGAACGCTTCGAGTTCGGGGAAGCTGGCCGAATCCTCTATAGCTTCATCTGGGACGACTACTGTGACTGGTACATTGAAATGACCAAGGAGCAACTCCAAGACAAGGAAGCCGCTAATACAACCACCAAATCTATTTTGGTCTTTGTCTTAGATCAATTCCTCCGTCTGCTCCACCCAATCATGCCATTTGTGACGGAAGAAATCTGGCAACAAATTGGTGGTCAAGACAAGTCTATCGTGGTGGCGGACTACCCACGCGTAATGGAGGCATATCAAGATAGCCAAGTGGAAGCTCAAATGGCTCAGTTAATGGAATTAATTCGTGCCGTGCGGACCATCCGTAACGAGATGAATACGCCATTATCTAAGCCGGTAGATCTCTACATTAAGGTCCAAGATGAAGCAGGCCAAGCCCTCTTGGAGGCTAACCAAGCCTACATCAAGCGCTTCTGTAACCCAGCGCAGCTGCTAATCAGCCAAGCACCCGAGCATCCGGAAGAAGTGGTAACCCAAGTCTTGAGCTTCGCTGAGATTTTAATGCCACTTAAGGGCTTGATTAAGCTAGAAGATGAGTTAGCCCGTCTGGAAGGCGAACAAGCTAAGTTAGAGAAAGAAGTCGCACGTATTGATGGCAAATTGTCTAACGAGAAATTCGTTTCACGCGCGCCTGAACAGGTGGTGGCGGAAGAGCGCAACAAGCGTCAAGGCTACCTCAGCCAATTAGAGACCGTTAAGGAACGGATTCAACAAGTCAAAGACTTAATGTAAGTAGCGTGCTATTAGAAGGCTAGGACAGTAGTCCTAGCCTTCCGTCTATGCTTTGATTTAAGTTAGGACTTAAGAGGAGGATGTCATGGGACAAGAAATTACAAGTATTGAAGCCGCACATGATTGGCTCAGTCGGCAGACCAGTCACCAGCTAAGACCAGGTTTTGACCGTATGCGTTATGCGCTCACCATTCTTGGCCAGCCACAAGCGTCTCTACCAAGCATTATTCAACTAGCTGGTACCAATGGCAAGGGCTCAACCTTGGCCTACTTACAGGGTTTGTTTATCAGCCAAGGGCTGAGAGTGGGGGCTTTTTCCTCGCCACATATCTTGGCATTCAACGAGCGACTCATGGTTAGCGGCCAGCCCATTGAGGATGAGAAACTAGTGGAATTGGTCCGTACTATGGTTGAGCTTAATGAAGAATTGATAGCCCAAGATTGGGGTCCGCTCTCTGGCTTTGAACTCTATACCGTCATGATGCTAGTCTATTTTAGCCAGTGTCAGCTTGATGTCTGCCTGATTGAAGTAGGGGTAGGGGGGCTCTGGGATTGCACCAATGTGCTGGAGGCTGATATGGCCCTGATTACCACCATTGGCTTTGATCACCAGGACCGACTAGGCCATAGTCTGGCAGAGATTGCCCAGCAAAAGTTTGGCATTATTAAGCCAAGCACTAAGATAGTGGGGCTAGGGCGCCTACCCCAAGAAGCCTTGGCAGTCTTACCTGAAATGCTGGTTAATCTCAACTTCCAGGGGGAGCTTATGCAACTAGGCTGGGATTACCATGTTACTCCTGTGCAAGAAGGCAGAGGCCTAAGTAAACGAAGCTGGCAAGTGACTTTGCCATCAGGGCGACACTTTGACCAGGTGACCATTGCCATGTTGGGCCAGCACCAGGGAGATAATCTAGCCCTAGCCTTGGCAGGATTTGAAGCTTGGATGATTAATAAGAAAAAGGAAATCCATTGGGATCTAGCCTTATCCGCTTTAGAGCAAGTAATTTGGCAGGGGCGCCTAGAGTGCTTAAGTCAGTCGCCACTTATTTTGGTTGATGGTGCTCATAATAGTCAAGGGCTCCAAGCCTTGGATGACTTCCTGACGCATGATTTGGCAGATTACCAGGTGACGGTAATTTTTGCTGGCCTCAAGCGCAAGGACCAGGCTAGCCACCTAGCTTATCTGAATAAGTGGGCGGAAGAGGGGATGGCAGTCTATCTGTCGACCTTTGACTATCCTGGTGCTATGACCCAAGCGGATTGGCAGGCGCAAACAGTCTTGCCTTTCCTAGACTGGCAGCCTAAGCTAGCTGACTATCAAATTAGCCAGCAGGAAGCGAAAAAAGCCTTGATTTTGACTGGGTCTCTCTATTTTATTAGTCAGGTTAAGGAATTTTTGAAATAAATTATATATAAAATTAAATTACAAAAACCGGTACCGAAATTGGTCAAAAAAATAAAGCGATGGAAGTTCCATCGCTTTTTGTGTGTTAATTGGCATTAAGCTAATTTTTCAACATTTGCTGCTTGAGGACCACGAGCGCCTTCTTCAACTTCGAAGTTAACAACTTGGCCTTCTTCTAAGGTTTTATAGCCTTCACCCAAAATCGCAGAAAAGTGAACGAATACATCGTTGCCGTTTTCGCGTTCGATAAAACCGAAACCTTTTTCTGAGTTAAACCATTTTACCTTACCTTGCTCCATTATGCAATTCCTCCTTGTGCTGTCGCACAGTCTATATTATATTCTAGCCGTCGTTAGAAGGTGATAGGGACATCGCGATCTTACTAAACATAAAATATAAGTTTATTATAGCACTTACTATACAAATTGCAAGCGTTATACTAAAAATAATTGGAAATACTATGCATATCTCTTAAAGATACTGACGCAACTTATTGGTTGTACGGACAATTTAGTGGAATAGTTTAGTCGTTTCCCGCAAGCTAACATAGTCATCATGGCCAATAATGAAGTGGTCTAGCAGTTCGATGCCCATCAAATCGCCACATTGAATCATACGTTGGGTGAAGTGCAGGTCAGCCTGAGAAGGCTCAGGATCCCCAGAGGGATGGTTGTGGGCGATGATGAGGCGGGCAGTCGGATACTTGACGGCTTCCTTGAAGATTTCGCGAGGATGAGCCACGCTAGCATTGACTGAGCCAATAAAGATAATCTGTTGGCGAATGACCTGATTCTTGCTGTTTAGGAAGAGGGCCATGAGGTGCTCCTGCTGCATATCGCAGAGGGCATCGTGCAACCACTGGCCAGCCGCCTTGGTGGAGGTTAAGGTCCCCAACTTAGGCGGTCGCTTCTGGGCGATCCGTTGGCCGAGCTCGATGCAGGCTTGAAGTTGGATGGCCTTGACGGGTCCGATGCCCTTAATGGCTTCAAACTGATCTAGGCTAGCTGTTTTGAGCTCACTCAAGTCCCGAAAATGGGTTAGGACAGCCAGGGATAAGTCTAAGACTCCCAAGTCCTGACTGCCGGTCCCTAGCAGGATGGCCAATAACTCTTGGTTAGATAGGGCCTTAGCACCAAAATGAACCAGCCGTTCCCTTGGCAGGCTATCGGGAGGTAGCTCTCTTAGGTAGCTGACGGTTTTTCTCATAAAATCACTCCTCATATATATATAGCCCAAAGGGGTGGCTTTCGCATTTTTTAGGGCCAAGATTTTTAAGGCGGGGGCGTGTCAGGCAAATTTCAAATATTTCAACGGTCAAGAGTAGAATGAAGGGGGCTTTTTTGCTATAATGGATTGTAGCTATCATTTTAGTGAAGGAGGACATCTTAATGGCTTTATTCGGCAAGCAACGTTTAGGGATTGACCTAGGGACCGCTAATACCATCATTTACATTGAGAATAAGGGCATTGCGTTAAGAGAACCTTCTATTATCGCAATCAATTCAGAAAACAAAGAAGTCGTGGCTTATGGCAAGGAAGCAGCGGCTTTAGTTGGGCGTACGTCCGACAAATATGAAACCATTCATCCCATCCAAGATGGGGTCATCGCAGATTTTTCCTTGACCAAACAACTCTTGGCTTTCTTCATCAAGAAGGCCCTCCACCGCAGTCTGTCTAAGCCTGAGGTGGTCATTTCAGTGCCTAGCAATATTTCCAAGGTTGAGCGCCGTGCCGTTGTGGACGCCCTCAAGGACCTAGGAATTGGCCGGGCCATGATTATCGATGAGTCTTTCTCGGCAGCCGTAGGGGCTAATTTGCCAATCTATGAACCACGTGGCCATCTCCTAGTCGATATTGGCGCGGGGACTACCAATATTGCCCTGATTTCCTATGGCGAAGTGGTCAAATCCTTAACCTCACGCGCAGCAGGCAATGCTATGAACCAAGCCATTAAGGAATTAGTGCGGACCCATTATCACTTGGTGATTGGGGACCAGGCAGCTGAAGACTTGAAGCTATCCATTGGCAATGCCGCTTATGCTGATTATGACAAAGAAGATACCCTGGTCGTCAAAGGCCGTAATTCGGGCACAGGTCTTCCTGACAGCAAGGAAGTGACTGCAGCCGTTGTGGCCCAAGGCCTAGATGAAGTCATTCGCCAAATTGCGACCGGCATCCGCCAGGTCCTAGAAGTGACGCCGCCTGAATTGGCTGCGGACATTAGCGAGAATGGTATTGTCTTAACCGGGGGCGCAGCCCTCTTGAAACGCCTGCCTGAGCGCTTGCATGATAGCGTGGGCGTACCCGTTCACTTGAGTCAGCAGCCCATTGATGCTGTAGCCATTGGTGCGGGCAAAATGCTTAAGACCATGACCGACCAAGCCAAAGAAAAAGAACGGAACGCACGTTAGGCAGAAAAGGAGATATACTTGAATGTTAAATAATAAGAAATTAATCTGGATACTCCTGTCTGCCATCGCAGTAGTATCCGTGGTCGCATATACCATGATTAATGGGGCCAACAATGCGGTGACCAGTGCTATTAATGATGCGACCGCCTGGGGTGGCCGTCTCTTTTCTGAGCCGGTTTCCATGGTTGTGCGCTTCGTGGATTCAGTTGATAACTTGATTAACACCCATGAAGAAAACCAACACTTAAAAGAAAAAATCGACAAGATTTACGAACTCCAAGTACGGGTAGCCGATTTAGAGGCTGAAAACGGCAAGATGAAGCAAGAGCTTAATTTGACCGAGTCCTTGTCTGAATATACCACTGTTCATGCGACCGTTATTGCTCGTAACCCAGATCAATGGATGGAGAGCCTGGTCATCAACGTAGGGGCTAACGAAGGAATCCAGAAGAATATGTCGGTTATGTCAGGTAACGGCTTGATTGGCCGCATTATCGAAGTCAACCCAACCAGCTCTAAGGTCCTACTCCTGTCCAATGAACAATCCAATGACGGTAAGGTAGCGGCTAGCATTCAGATTAAGTCTGGTTCAGCCAACGGCATTATCTCGGGCTATGACCGCAAGACTAAGGAATACTTGATGACTCAAGTGGATCCTACTGTCTCAGTAGCTGCAGGGGACTTGGTTCAGACCTCTGGTTTAGGGGGCGTGACGCCGTCTTCACTCTTAATCGGGGAAGTAACCGAAGCCAAGATGGATGACTACGGTCTCTTCCAAACGGTTCGGATCAAGCCAGCCGGTGAAATGACAGATATCCGCTTTGTGACGGTGATTAAGCGTCAGGGACGGAGTGAGTAAGTATGAAGGTAACTAGAGAACGCAAATTACGTTGGTTTATCCCGCTAGTCTTCTTCTTCTCCATTATCATCGATTCCGCCTTGCCAGCTATCTTCCCAGCTGAGTTTTTGGCTGATAGTCAGCGGATTGTCAGTCACCTTATGCTCTATTGGGTCATCACCTTTGCTTTCTATTTCCGTGAGCGTGAAGTCCTCCTCTATAGCCTCTTGTTTGGGGTGGTTGCAGATAGCTATAACACGACCATCATTGGGGTTTTCGCCTTTGGCTATTGGTTCATCGCCTATTGTGTGACCCGAATTAAACGTTACCTACCTAAGCGTGGGCTGGTGCATTTTATGCTCTTTATCGTCTTAATCAGTCTCTTGGACTTTGCTATCTTTGTCTTCTATCGGGAGACAGGCTATACCCAGGTGACCTTGAGTCGCTTTATCATGGAGAACTTGGTACCGACCTTGATTTTCAATACGGTCCTATCCTTTGTCCTCTATTTCCCAACCCGGTCTATTCTGACTTGGTTAGGTTACGAGAATTACTATATCGTTTAAAACTGACTCCGTGCTTAGCGCGGAGTTTTTTTGATGAGCGAATATAGTCAAATGTTTTGACTAACTATTGTCTTATATGCTAAGCTAGTCATAAGGTAAATTGAAGGAGGAGGGTGACCATGACAAAATCACCACTAGATCGCCGCTATATACGGCTCTGGGACCAACAAGTGTGTCTCTTTGAATGCTATGCCCGCCGGGTGGGCCTCCAAGGTAAGAGTCTGGTCATCTTGCTCTGGCTCTATCACTCGACAAATGGCTGCTCTCAAGGTTATCTGGCCGAGAAGACCCAGTCCACCAAACAGGTAGTCCACGCTACTATTAAGAGCTGGCTAGCCAAGGGTTATGTCAGCCTATGTTCAAACACGAAAGACAAGCGGCAGAAGAAGGTGTGCCTGACGCCAGAGGGTTTGGCCTTTGCTGAGCCTATTATCAGCCGCCTAGATGCCATGGAGGAGGCGGCAATGGCAGATTTTTCGGAGCAAGAATTGGACCAACTGGTTGCCTTAAGCGCACGCTATGTGACCGCCTTAGAGGCTCAAATGAAGGAGATGACCTTATGATAAAATTTGAAGCAGTGAGTAAAGAATTTGACGGGGCGCGCGCCCTGGATAATTTGACTTTTGAGATTGAAGCAGGGGAGTTTTTCATCTTAGTTGGTAAAAGTGGGAGTGGCAAGACCACCACGCTTAAGATGATTAACCGCCTAATTGAGCCGAGTCAGGGCAAAATCTATCGGAATAATCAAGCCATTAAAGACCTTGACCTTAGAAGCTTGCGCCTGGATACAGGTTATGTCCTCCAGCAGGGGGCGCTCTTTCCAAATTTAACGGTGGAAGAGAATATCGAACTCATCCCTGAAATGAATAAATGGCCCAAGGCCAAGCGCCAGCAAGCCGTCCAGGACTTAATGACTAAGGTAGGCTTGGCGCCAGACAAATATAAGGACCGTTATCCAAGTCAACTGTCAGGTGGGGAACAGCAGCGGGTAGGCATCCTGCGAGCTATCATCTCTCAGCCTCAATTGCTTTTAATGGATGAACCCTTTAGTGCCTTAGACCCCCTTTCTAAGACCCAGCTCCAGGATTTAATCAAGCAATTGCACCAAGAATTAGGCCTGACTATCGTTTTCGTCACCCATGATATGCAGGAAGCTCTTAAATTAGGGGACCGGATTTGCGTCATGCACGAAGGACAGATTCTGCAAATGGCGGCTCCTGCCACTATTCTAGCAGAACCAGCCAATGAGACAGTCGCCCAATTCTTTAAGGGAGGTGAGCAGCATGCATAACTTAGTAGAGGTCTTTATTAATCGTTTTGGTGATTGGCAGACGGCTATTTGGCAACATCTGCAAATATCCCTAGCAGCTCTCTTGCTAGCCATTTTGATTGCTGTACCACTCTCCATTATTCTGGTTAACTATCGTCGTTTGGCGTCTTGGATGCTGCAGTTAACGGGGATTGTGCAGACAATTCCCTCACTGGCAATCTTGGGCTTACTGATTCCCTTTATTGGGATTGGAACCCTGCCGGCCATTGTGACCCTAGTGGTTTACGGGCTCTTTCCAATTGTGCAAAATACCATCACTGCCTTCTGGGAGTTAGACCCTCAATTGGAAGAGGCAGCGACAGCATTTGGTATGACGCGCTGGGAAAAACTACGTAAGTATCAGCTTGCTCTGGCTATGCCGGTCATGATGTCTGGTATTCGGACGGCCGCCGTCATGATTATCGGGACTGCCACTTTGGCGGCCTTGATTGGGGCAGGGGGCTTGGGTAGCCTCATTCTGCTAGGGATTGACCGACATGATTCAGCCTTAATCTTGATTGGGGCTATTAGCTCGGCCTTCTTGGCAGTCGTCATTAGCTTACTTTTGGGCGCTCTGACAAAGCGGCGTCCTAAGACCTTGCTTTTAAGCTTCTTAACAACAGCGATCTTAGTGGTGGCAAGCTTTGCCCAACCTTATTTGCTGCCAATGGGTAACAACAAGTTGATTATTGCGGGTAAATTAGGGGCAGAACCTGACATCTTGATTCATCTCTATAAGGAGTTAATTGAACAGGATAGTCACCTGCAAGTCGAAGTTAAGCCAAACTTTGGTAAGACCTCCTTCCTCTATGAAGCCCTTAAGGCCGGCAGTATCGATATCTATCCTGAATTCTCCGGGACCATTACGGCGTCACTTTTAAGCAATCCACCGCAGGTGACCAATGACCAGGAAGCCGTCTATGAGGCAGCGCGGGATGGCATTTACCAACAGGACAAGCTCGTTTATCTCAAGCCTATGGCTTACCAAAATACCTATGCCATCGCGGTCAAAGAAGCCTATGCCATGGAGCATGGCTTAGAGACCATATCGGACTTGAAGAAGGTAGAATCGACAGCTCGCACTGGTTTTTCCTTAGAGTTTAATGACCGTCCTGATGGTAAAAAAGGGCTAGAGTCCCTATATGGTCTAAATCTTAACATTCAAACCATGGAACCGGCCTTACGTTATCAGGCGCTAGAACTGGATAAGCTGGATATCATCGAAGTGTATTCGACGGATAGTCAGATTATCAAGTATGGCCTCAAGCTCTTGCAAGATGACAAACACCTCTTCCCACCATACCAAGGGGCGCCACTCTTACGGGAGGAAACCCTCAAGCAACATCCTGAGTTAGAGGGCATCCTCAACAAGCTCCATAAGAAGATTACGGCAACCGAGATGGCTACCATGAACTATCAAGTTGACGTGGAAGGCAAATCAGCCAAGGAAGTGGCCCATGACTTCTTATTACGCCAAGGCCTACTTAAGTAGGGGGAAAAACTAGAAGATGTGGACTTGGACTTTTCTAAGAAGTCACTTCTAGCAGTTGACTTTGCTAGCGGGATGGTCTATAATATGACTGTTGTTTATGTGTAGCACCACATCTGCAACCGCGCAAGTTGAGTCTAAGTGCCATTTGGCCACTTAACATGGCGAGTCTAAGTGCAGGGGACAACCCCGAAAGAAAAATAAAGGAGGTGCTTGAATGTACGCAATTATCAAAACAGGCGGAAAGCAAGTAAAAGTAGAAGTAGGTCAAACAATCTTCGTTGAAAAACTCAACGCAGAAGCAGGCGAAACTGTTACCTTTGACCAAGTAGTCTTAGTAGGTGGCGAATCAACTAAAGTTGGGACTCCATTAGTAGAAGGCGCTTCTGTAGTGGCTAAAGTTGAAAAACAAGGCCGTGCTAAGAAAGTCGTGACTTTCAAATACAAACGTCGTAAAGACACTCACCGCAAACAAGGTCACCGTCAACCTTACACTAAATTAGTTGTTGAAGCGATCAACGCTTAATTCTTATGATTAAGATCAAAGGCCAAGTGGATACTAAAGGCGGTATACGTCAACTTGAACTGTCCGGTCATGCCGGTGCAGGGGAGTATGGCGAGGATATTGTCTGTGCGGCAGTATCAAGCCAGGTTATCTCAGTAGAGAATTCACTTGAACGATTAGTCGGGTTGCCCTACGACGTCCAAGTCGATGAGGTAGCAGGTGGCTACTTGAAGCTGACGGTTCCGGCTTGTTCTAACAAGCAACAGGAGCATGATGCGCAAGTCTTATTGCGTCATTTGGTGTATGCTTTGGAAGTCCTTGCTGACAATTATCCAGAGTTTATACACTTGAAGATTAACCAAGCAAAATAGGAGGTGCTCGAGAATGTTGAAATTAAACTTACAATTATTCGCCCACAAAAAAGGGGGGGGTTCGACTTCTAACGGTCGTGACTCTCGTGCAAAACGTTTAGGTGCTAAAGCAGCTGACGGCCAAACCATCACTGGTGGTTCTATCTTATACCGTCAACGCGGTACTAAAATCCACCCAGGGGTAAACGTTGGTAAAGGTGGCGACGACACATTGTTCGCATTAGTGGACGGCGTGGTACGTTTCGAACGTAAAGGTCGCGACAAGAAACAAGTTTCTGTCTACCCAGTAGCAGTTGAAGCTTAATGATGAGAGAGGTTAGGACCTAGTCCTAGCCTCTTTTTTGCTTCTTATTAAGTGTAAAATCTGGCTCTATGCCCATTTGCCGGGCTTTTGAGTAGCTATGGGTTTCTTCATGCTCAGTCCTATGGTATAATATGTGTACTATGTAGGGAGGCCTATCACAGCATGCAAAAAGCAAAGCATCCGAATCATGCCAAGCAGTCAGGACAGCACTTCTTGGCCCAGATTCGTTATAACTTCAGCCGTATGGATTGGTGGATACTCTTGATTGTCGGTCTATTGAGTGTCTATAGCCTGATTATGGTCTATAGTTCAACACAATATTTATTAGAAAATGGGGCAACAGTTCCCACGCCCTTGCACTATCTTAGCCGTCAAATGTTTGGGATTGGCTTAGGGCTAGCGGTATCGGCAGTAGCTATTTGCCTGCCTTATCGACTCTATATTGAGCCTTTCTGGCTCTTTGTAGCCAATGGCCTGATTGCCTTCTTAATATTACTGACGCGTTTTATCGGGGTTGCCGGTGGTGGGGCCAAGAGTTGGCTCAGCTTCATGGGCTTGAACTTCCAACCAGGTGAGTTGGCTAAGATTGGTTTAATTCTCTTGATGGGCATTCTTTGTGTCAAGTCAAGACGTGAAGTGCTACTAACTAAAGAACGTTGGTTTGCCAATATGGACTATGAATCTGTCATTTCCATCGGTTTGATGCTCTTGGATTTAGTCCTCATTTTCGCCCAGCCTGATATGGGGATGTTTATGATTATTTCAGCTACCTTATTGCTAGTAGCCTTAGCCTTAATCATGAATAGCAAGACCCAGAAAGGTGTTTTATTAGCACTTGCATTAGTAGGTGTCGGGCTTATCACCTGGATTTATACCAATGCGGATAAGCTAGCGACCAGTGACCATTATCAATTACGGCGTTTTGGTTCCTTTGTTAACCCCTTTAAGTATGCCAAGGCAGCGGGTTACCAATTAGTTAACGCCTATATTGCTATCAGCCGTGGTGGCCTCTTTGGTCGGGGGATTGGGCGTTCCCTGACCAAACAAGAAGGCTTGCCAGCGGGTCATACGGACTATATTTTGGCGGTGATTGGGGAAGAGTCAGGCCTAGTGGGCCTAGTCGTGGTAGTCTTACTACTATCGTTCTTAATTTTCCTTTGCTTCCGTTGGGCGGCCAAGAGTCAAGATACTTTCCGACGCGCCGTCTTCACCGGGGTTGGCTGTCTGCTCTTAGTTCAATCAAGCCTCAATATCGGCGGGGTATCTGGCCTAGTGCCCTTGACCGGGGTTACCTTACCCTTTGTCTCCTATGGGGGGACCAGTATGGTCTTGACCATGATGTTGGTCGGGGTCTTACAAGTCATGATTATTGAAGAAAAGCGGGTCTTAGAAGCGCAAGTCTCGCAAGTAAAGGAGAACTATCATGGAATTTAAGATGGTCAAGCGTAAAGAGCTCATTGTCTGGCTCTATTCCTTGAAACAAGTCAAGAACATTCGAAAATATGGTCATGTCCACTATATTAGTGATCGTCTACGCTATGTGGTGCTCTACGTTAATGCCAATCAAGTAGACCAAGTGACCCAGCAACTCAGTCGCCTACACTTCGTACGTAAGGTGGAAGGTTCCATGCGCGATGACATCGACATGACCTTTAAGGATGCTATTCCTAACCGCAAGGACCCAGATCTCAAGCCAGAGAGCGAGAAGGGCAACTTGGCCGGCCAACACAAGGATAATTTCTTATCTGATTTGGCCTCTTCGCTCGATAAGAACGAGGCGGCCGCTGAGAGTGGGGCGCCAGCATGAGAGTAGTTGCAGGACGTTATGGCAGTCGTCCACTTAAGCCTGTTCCAGGTCTCAACACGCGGCCTACTACCGACAAAATTAAGGAAGCCATCTTCTCATCTTTGGGTGGCTTTTTTGATGGCGGCCTTTGCCTGGATTTCTATGGGGGGAGTGGAGCTCTAGCTATTGAAGCGGTCTCTCGCGGTATGGACCGCGCGGTCATGACGGAAAAGTACCGTCCGGCCTTGCAGACTATTAAGCAAAATATCGCCATGACCAAGGAAGAAGACCGCTTCACGGTTTTAGCTGGAGACAATCGCAAGAGTCTTCAAAGCCTAAAAGTCTCAGAAGCAGACTTGGTTTTTGACCTAGTCTTATTGGATCCACCTTATGCCAAGCAGAAACTGGTAGAGGATATGGAATGGTTGCTAGCCCAAGACTTAATTGGCACAGAGACGACCCTTGTCTGCGAGACCGATGATGTGACGGACTTGCCGGAAGTTATTGCAGGCTATCAACGCTATCAACACAAACGCTATGGACAAACCCAGATTCATTTTTACGGGATGCCAGAAGCGGATTAAGGAGGAAGGCCTATGGCCGACAGACAAGAAACCGTGGCCCTCTTTGCAGGGAGTTTTGATCCCATTACCTTGGGACATGTGGATTTGATTGAACGGGCTAGTCGCCTTTTCAATCGTCTCTATGTGGTGGTGGGAGTGAATGCCCTCAAACAGCCACTCTTCAGCTTAGAAGAGCGCTTAGGTCATTTGCAGGCTTGCTTGGGTCATTTACCTAATGTGTCAATCCAGGTGCTAGAAGGCCAACTCATGGCCGACCTAGCCAAAGAACTTGGGGCCACTTGCCTAGTGCGCGGTCTGCGCCATTCAGGGGATTATGTCTATGAATTACCCATTGCCCAAGCCAATCGGGGCCTCAATCCTGACATGGAGACTATTTTCCTTCAAGCCCAGCCAGCCTATCAGCACATTAGCTCTAGCCTGGTCAAGGAAATTGCCAGCTATGGCGGCGATTTGACCAGTTTGGTGCCTGCTAACCTTCTTGGTCCGCTCCAGTCTAAGTATCAAAGTAAAGAAAGCGACTGAATCTAGGGATTCAGCGCTTTTTTTCTAATGGGCGCAATGACGCCTTTTTCCTTTATTTTAGGGCTAAGGATTGGTAAAATAAAAGAGATGTCAAAAGAGAAAGAGGGAGACCATGAAGCTATTATTTGTTGGCGATATTGTGGGCACTGCGGGTATGGAGGCCTTAACTAGCTATCTGCCTTATCTTAAGCAAACCCACCGGCCCCAAGTAACCATCGTCAATGCGGAGAATGCCGCCGATGGCCGAGGCTTGACCGAGAAACTCTACAAGCAAATTTTAAGCCTAGGTGTAGAAGCTATTACCCTGGGTAACCACGCCTTTGATAACCGGGACCTCTATCACTTCATCGAAGGAGCCAAGCCTTTGGTCCGTCCGGCTAACTTGCCAGCCGCTACGCCAGGCAAGGGCATCCATTATGTGCGCTATAACCAACATCAAGTGGCGGTCATAAATGTCCTGGGCACTGTCTTTATGAACCCAGTCACCAGTCCCTTTCTCATGATTGATGAACTAGTAGATCAGGCCCGTAAGCAAACGCCTTTTATCTTTGTAGATTGCCATGCGGAAGCGACTAGCGAAAAGTTGGCCCTGGCCCATTATTTAGATGGCCGTGTTTCGGCTGTCGTCGGGACCCATACCCATGTTCAAACCAACGATGCCAAGGTCTTAGCGGGAGGCACTGCCAGTCTGACTGACGTTGGCATGACAGGAGCTCAAGACAGTATCCTGGGCTTTACGGCCAAGGAAGTCATTCAGCGCTTCACCAGTCAGTTGCCAACACGCCTAGTTCAAGAAAGCAAGGGGCCATTGGTGCTCAGTGCCTGTCTGATTGATTTAGATGATAAGACAGGGCTTGCTAAGTCCATTGTTCCCATTCAGGTGACCCAGGAGTCCCTAAGCAAATACTATTAAGAAGGGAGGACACCCTCCGTGGCTGCAGAAGCTAAAATGACGCCCATGATGGCGCAGTATCATGAAATTAAAGCCCAATATCCGGATGCCTTCCTTTTCTATCGTTTGGGGGACTTCTATGAGATGTTCTTCGACGATGCCCTTAAGGCTGCCAAGATACTGGAAATTACCTTGACCTCTCGCAATAAGAAGGCTGACAATCCCATTCCCATGTGTGGGGTCCCTTATCACTCCGCCAAAGACTATATCAAACGTTTGATTGAGTCGGGGAATAAGGTGGCCATCTGCGAGCAGGTGGAAGATCCTAAATTAACCAAGGGCATGGTAAAACGGGAAGTGGTTCAAGTCATTACGCCTGGGACCCTAATTGAAGAAGAAGCCCTTGAGGTCAAGGAGAATAACTACTTGGTAGCCTTGCGCCAGGAAGGTCAGACCTTCTACCTGGCGGCCATTGATGTCTCCACTGGGGAAATCAAAGTCACCCAGACACCAAGACAAGCCCAGCTCTTTAGCGAGCTCTATGCCCTCAAACCAAGCGAGATAGTAGTCGATAGCAGTCTGGATACCGAGCTCAAAGACCAAATTATCCAGCAATTGGCTATTTATCTGTCTAGCTTTGACCTGACCGACCAGACGGAAGTAGGGACCCAGTGGGTGCTAGACCAAGCCAGCCCTCAAGAAGCCAGCCTCTTGAATCTCCTGCTAGCTTATCTTTACAGCATTCAAAAACAAGCTCTAGGTCATTTGCAGCCTGTTGTCCGTTATGCCTTAGCTGACTATCTGCAGATGAATCATTTTGCTAAAAGTCAGTTGGAATTAACCAAGTCTCTGAGAACGGGGCGTAAGAAAGGTAGCCTGCTCTGGCTGATTGACCACACCAAGACGGCCATGGGTGGCCGCATGCTGCATCAGTGGCTGGAAAAGCCCCTGATTGATGAAGGCCTTTTGCGCCAGCGCCACCAACAGGTCGCCCAACTCATGTCGGCCTATTTTGAACGCTTGGACTTAATTGCGGCCTTTGAGACTGTCTATGACTTAGAACGTCTGGTGACGCGGATTAGTCTGGGGACTGCCAATGCCCGTGACGTGGACCATCTGCGCCAATCCCTTGGTCAGATTCCGCATATTAACCGGATTTTAGACGGACTCAATGCTAGCCAGAATCAGGTGCTATTTGAGCGCTTGCCGGATTTTCGGGAGCTCTATCAGCTCATTGACACAGTTTTAGCGGATGAACCACCAATATCAGTGACCGAAGGCAATATCATTCGGCCGGGCTACCATGAGGAATTGGACCAATACCGGGATGCCTTGGCTAATGGCCACCAATGGTTAGCAGAATTGCAACAACGTGAACGCGATAGAACAGGGCTTAAAACCCTCAAAGTTGGCTACAACAAGGTTTTTGGCTATTACATTGAAATGAGCCGCCTTCAATCAGCTAACTTTGATGATCCGCGCTATATCCGTAAGCAAACCCTCAGTAATGCGGAGCGTTTCATTACGGAGGAACTCAAGCAACTTGAGACCACCATCCTGGGTGCCCAAGAAAAGGCCACCCAGTTAGAATACCAACTCTTTACCGAACTACGCCAAGCCATTGCGGCTTATACAAGCCACTTACAGGCCTTGGCTAGCCAGATTGCCAGCCTAGATGTCTTGGCTAACTTTGCCAGTCTAAGTGAGCGGGAAGATTACTGCCAGCCGGAATTGGTGGCAGAAGCCAAGCATTTCCAACTGGAGGCTAGTCGCCATCCAGCCTTAGAAAAATTAATCGGTAAGGCTGCTTTTGTGCCTAATGACTTTGTCCTCTTACCAGACCAGCCTCTGCTGCTTTTAACAGGTCCTAACATGTCAGGGAAGAGTACCTATATGCGGCAGATTGCCTTCTGCGTCATTCTCAACCAGATTGGTTGTTTTGTGCCAGCCAAGTCGGCCAAGCTGCCAATTGTCGATAAGATTTTCACTCGTATTGGGGCTTCTGATGATATTTCCAGTGGTCAGTCGACCTTCATGGTGGAAATGATGGAAACCAACGTGGCCTTGCGTGAAGCAACACCACGTTCGCTCCTGCTCTTCGATGAGATTGGGCGGGGGACTGCCACCTTCGATGGTATGGCCCTTGCCGAAGCCATTCTTTATTATCTGGCTCAAGAAGTGCAAGCCGCTACCGTCTTTTCAACCCACTACCATGAATTGACTGATTTATCGACTAAATTACCAGTTTTACGCAATATTCATGTGGGTGCCACCGAGCAAAATGGCCAAGTGGTCTTCCTACATAAGATTTTGGAAGGGGCTGCTGATAAGAGTTACGGGATTCATGTCGCCAAACTAGCAGGCCTGCCACAATCTCTATTGGTTCAAAGCCAGGAAGTCTTGCAGGAATTGGAGTCTAACAGCCAATGGCTGAGACGCCAAGAACCAGAAAGTGGCGGCCAGCTTTCGCTCTTCGACCTACCGGCGCCCAAGCCGTCGCCTAAGGTTCTGAGAGAAGACCAAGAGCGAGTGCTCAAGCAATTGGCTGATTTGGACATTAACCAATTAACACCACTCCAGGCCTTAGAAGCCCTAGCAGACATGCAAGATCAATTAAAGTAAGTTCTAAGAAGTTATTGAAAGGAGGGATTTCATGGGCAAAATTCAACAAATGCCAGAAGCCTTAGCCAACCAGATAGCGGCCGGTGAAGTCGTAGAACGTCCCGCTTCGGTCGTTAAGGAGCTTGTGGAAAATGCCATTGACGCAGGCGCCCAGACCATTCGGGTGGAACTGAGGGAAGCAGGAATTCAGCAAGTTAAGGTCATTGACGACGGGGAAGGCATGGATGCTGAAGATTTGGCCAAGGCTTTCCTACCTCACGCCACCAGCAAGCTCTATGATGTCCATGACCTCTTTCAAATCAAATCACTGGGTTTCCGGGGTGAAGCCCTAGCCAGTATTGGGTCTGTCGCCAAGGTCCGGGTAGAATCCATGCAGGCCGGAGCTAAAGCTGGTCACTATATTGAGATTGCCGGTTCTCAGGTGCAAGCCCAGGGCATGACCAGTGCCCGCAAGGGAACGACCTTGACCGTAGATAGTCTCTTCTATAACACGCCAGCCCGTCTTAAGCATTTGAGTAGTCTGAAGACGGAGCTCAAGCACAGCTTGAACTTTATTCAGGATATCGCCATGGCCTATCCCGACATTCGCTTCCACTTGGTAAATGACGGCCAAACTATCTTCCAGTCCTTCGGGACAGGAGACTTGCGCCAGACCATTGCTAATGTCTATCAACCGGCGCTAGCTCGTCAGCTCATAGCCTTAGAGGCGGAGAATCTGGACTTCAAGATTCGAGGCTATATCTCGCCACCTCAGTTGACCCGGACTTCCAAGCACTATATCCACTGGATGATCAATGGCCGGGCTGTTCGTTCCTATGCCTTGACTGAGCTCTTGCTACGAGCCTATGGGCGCCAACTTATGATTGGCCGCTATCCTTTGGCCGTCATTGCCATTGACTTAGATCCTCGTCTAGTAGATGTCAATGTTCATCCAACCAAGCAAACCGTTCGGCTCAGCAAGGAAAGCGAACTAGGTCAATTGCTGACCCAGGCGGTGGTGGAGAGTCTAGCCAGTCTCAATCCTGTGCCCAATGCCCAGGTTCAAGAACTGGCAGGTGGCCGACCCTTCCATCAACCAGAGCAAGCCAGCCCTCAAGGTCCTCTAGCAAGCCAAGTCATGCCTTTAGATTTGGACGGTAAGGGGAGCGAGTCGACATTTGACTCAGCTTATGATGAAGATGATAACTTAAGGACTAGCCAAGCAAGCCGACCAAGTCAGCCAGCTCAATCAGTACCAGTCAGCCAGGTGGCTGAAAACCTAGCGCCTGATTGGCAAGATAGCCAAGTGGAGCCAGTAAGCAAGTTTGAGGATTCAGAGCCTAGTCCTAGTCATCCGCTTGAAGCTGGGCCAGCGTCTGTTGACAGCCAAGAACCAAGTCAATCAAGTGTTAGTCAGGACTTACGTCCATCCTTTGGTCACTTACGCTATGTCGGCCAAATTCATGGCACTTATTTGATTGCGGAAAGTCCAGAAGGCTTCTACCTGATTGACCAACATGCGGCCCAAGAGCGGATTCGCTATGAGGCCTTTATGAAGCAGGAAATGGATACCAAGACCCAGCAAACCCTCTTGTTACCTTATCTCTTCCACTTTAGCCCAGCTGAGCTAGCAGGATTAGACCAAGTCTTACCAAGACTGGCACAACTTGGCATTGTCTTAGAAGCCTTTGGCCCTAAGACCTATCAATTGGCTTCTTATCCAACCTGGTTGAAGGCCCATGAGGTAGAACAGACGGTTCGAGATCTGACCGAACGCTTGGTCAAGCAACCAGATTTAAGTATTAACCAGATTAAGGAAGCAGCCCTGATTATGCAGTCCTGCCGAGGCGCAATTAAGGCCAACCACTACCTAGACGACAGTCAGGCTAGCTACCTCATTCAGGCCTTGGATGGTTTGGATGATCCATTCCACTGTCCACATGGCCGGCCAGTCTTTGTCCAAATTACCGACAAGACCCTGGAAAAACTATTCAAACGGATTCAAGATCCACACCAAGGAGGTCACCAATTATGAGTCAAGAAAAGTATCAAGAAGCCATCAAGGGCTTGAATGAAATTCAATATAAAGTAACCCAAGAAAATGCCACCGAACGTCCTTTTAGTGGTCAGTACGATGATTTTTATGAGAAGGGCATCTACGTGGATATTGTCAGTGGCGAGCCGCTCTTCTCAAGTGCCGCCAAGTATGATGCGGGCTGTGGCTGGCCAGCTTTCTCTAAGCCAATCCAAGCCTCTGAAATTGTCGAAAAAGAAGATGCCTCTCTGGCTCGGGTGCGGACAGAAGTGCGCTCTGCCAAGGCAGACTCCCATCTAGGCCATGTCTTTGGGGACGGACCTAAGGAACTAGGTGGCTTACGCTACTGCATCAATTCAGCAGCCCTACGCTTCATCCCTTACGAAGAAATGGATGCTGCCGGCTATGGCGACTATAAACAATACGTGGAGTAATAATAATGTATGAATTTATCCAAGGGGAGCTGGTCCAAATCCAGCCCCTTTATCTTGTAATTAGCGCAAATGGTGTGGGCTATCGCCTGATGTGTGCAAATCCCTACCGTTGGCAGGGGGAATTGCACCAGCAAGTCCTCTGTCCAGTGGAATTAGTGGTCCGGGAAGACGCTATGACTCTCTATGGTTTCCGTGATTACCAGGAGAAGCAACTCTTCAATACCTTGCTTAAGGTATCGGGTATCGGTCCTAAGAGTGCCTTATCCATCTTGGCCTTGGACGACCATGCGGGCTTAATTCAAGCCATTGATTCAGGGGACTCTACCTACCTGACCAAGTTCCCAGGTGTGGGTAAGAAGACCGCTCAACAAATGATCTTAGACTTAGGTGGCAATCTGGATTTCCAAGCTCATGCCCAAACGCAAGCAGTGGCTCCAGTCAGCCAACAACATTTAGAAGAAGCCCTAGAAGCCTTGGCTGGCTTAGGTTATTCGGCTAAGGAAATCAAGAGGGTTGAAAAGCCACTACAAGAAGCTGGCCTGTCTTCAACTCAGGAAATGCTGAGTGCAGCCTTCAAGTTATTAAGAAAGTAGAGGAGGGGCGACCATGTCTCATGATGAACGTATGCTGTCGGGTAACTGGCAGCCGGAAGACGAGGGTAACCTACTCAGTCTGCGGCCAAGTCGCCTGTCTGAATACATTGGTCAGTCCAAAATCAAAGACGAAATAGCCATCTATATCCAAGCAGCTAAGCAAAGGGAAGAGGCCTTGGACCATGTCTTGCTTTATGGGCCACCAGGTCTAGGTAAGACCACCATGGCCATGGTCATCGCCAATGAGATGGGGGTGGGGCTCCACACGACCAGTGGGCCCGCTATTGAGCGGTCGGGTGATTTATTGGCCTTGCTAAACGAATTAAGCCCAGGCGATATTCTCTTCATTGATGAAATCCATCGTCTGCCTCGGGTCATCGAAGAAGTCCTTTATTCGGCCATGGAAGATTATTTTGTCGATATTATTATTGGCCAGGGACCTTCGGCTCACCCAGTCCACTTTGAGTTGCCGCCTTTTACCTTGATTGGGGCGACCACACGGGCGGGTTCCCTGTCCAAGCCTTTGCGGGATCGCTTCGGTATTGTCTCCCACATGCAATTCTATACACCGGATGAATTGGCTCTGATTGTAGAACGGTCTGCCGATGTCTTCGAAACGCGGATTGATTCTGAGGGGGCGCGGGAAATCTCCTTGCGCAGCCGGGGGACACCACGTATTGCCAACCGTATTCTCAAACGGGTGCGCGACTTTGCCCAAGTTAAGGGCCAGGGCGTGGTCGACTTAAGGATGGCCCAAACCGCCTTAGAAGTCCTGGAAATCGACCAATATGGCTTGGATGCTATCGACCGTAAGATTCTCAGCTGTCTGATTGAGTTTTATGGTGGCGGGCCAGTAGGGCTTAATACCTTGGCCGTCAATATTGGTGAAGATACCGAAACCCTGGAAGATATGTACGAACCTTATTTGGTTCAGAATGGCTTCATTCAGCGGACCCCGCGGGGCAGACAGGCGACTGCCTTGGCCTATGAGCACCTAGGCTATGCCTATTCCAACCCAGATGATAGAGAGAAAGTAGAGTAAAGCTAGAAATGTTAACAACTAAAGATTTTGATTATCACTTACCAGAGCGCCTTATCGCCCAAACGCCATTGGCGGATCGGGCAGCTTCACGCTTATTGGTGTTGGACCGCCAAACGGGCCAAAAGCAGGATTTGCACTTTGACCAAATTATTAATTTTCTCAATCCAGGCGATGCCTTAGTGGTCAATGAGACCCGGGTTATTCCAGCCCGTCTCTTCGGTATCAAGCCGGAGACTGGTGGGCACTTGGAAGTTTTACTTCTTAACAACACCCAGGGCAATCAATGGGAATGTTTGATTAAGCCTGCTCGCCGCGCCAAGACAGGGACCCAGATTGTCTTTGGCGAGGATGGTCGCCTGACTGCCACTGTCGTTTCTGAAGGGGACCATGGGGGGCGGATTATTGAATTTTCCTATGAGGGGGTTTTCCTAGAAATCCTAGAATTCCTGGGTCAAATGCCCCTGCCACCATATATTAAGGAACGTCTAGAGGACGCAGATCGTTACCAGACCGTCTATGCTAAGGAAAATGGTTCCGCGGCTGCTCCAACAGCAGGGCTTCACTTTACCGATGAATTGTTAGAGGCAATCAAGGCCAAGGGAGTGGAAATTATTCCCCTAGTCCTACATGTGGGCTTGGGCACCTTCCGTCCAGTCTCAGCCGATAGCATTGAAGATCATGAAATGCATGCCGAATATTATCAACTGAGTCAAGCCTCAGCTGACGCCATTCAGGCCGTTCAGGCGCGTGGTGGCAAGATTTTTGCAGTAGGGACTACTAGTGTCCGCACCCTGGAGACCATCGCCGCTAAATTTGATGGTCAAGTTCGAGCAGATTCTGGCTGGACTCAGATTTTTATCTCGCCGGGCTTTGAATTTAAGGTAGTTGATCACTTGATTACCAACTTCCATTTGCCATGTTCTACCTTGGTCATGCTGGTATCAGCCTTCTATAATCGGGAGGCAGTCCTAGCAGCCTATGAGCATGCGGTGGAGGCAGAGTATCGCTTCTTCAGCTTTGGTGATTCCATGTTAATTCTATAAAAATAAGCGTCTCCCTGGGGAGACGCTTTTATATTACGGCAAGCAAAAAAGGCTAGGATAAAATAGTCCTAACCTTAGGAATGGTCACATTGTAAATGTTGGCTGCCCCAGTCCTTCATAGCGCTAATGATGGCCACTAGACTCTGGCCTGTATCCGTCAGGCAGTAGGTGGAGCTAACTTGATTGGCTTGCGATTCCTTGTGATTGATAATCAAGCCATTGGCTTCTAGAAGCGCTAATTGTTGCTTGAGCATTTTGGGGCTGGCGCCATCCAATTCCTTGTGGAGCTGGCCAAAGCGCTGAGGGCCCTGGCTGAGGATTTCAATGATGCGGGGCACCCATTTCTTGCCTAGGAGAAGGGCCAAGGCTTCGCTGGCACATTCCGTCTTAATTTCAGAATCTGGCGTATAGTAGACTACTTGCGACATGGCGACCTCCTTACATGATAGAATTAGCGGTTAATGAATGACAGGATGACTGAGCCGACTAGGGTGCCGACCATCAAGAGCACCATGAGAATGGCTGTAACGCGGACCAGCAGGTCCATCTTGCTTTTTTTCTTTTTAGGGGCGGACGGGTAGTTCCGCTCATGCAATGACGACATTAGGACGCCTCCTTTTGTAATTTCAGCCCTAATTTTACCCCAAAGACTGGTGACTTTCAATCCCTTTGACCTATAAGCAGAATTTATCAGCTATTTCTGGCTCATATTAAGCGCAAAGCTTTAATCGTAGGTCCATTTATGCTAAAATAAGACCGTTAAAAGTAAAAAGACAAATTGGAGGAATTGGATCAATGACTAAGCAACAAATTGGTGTCGTTGGTATGGCCGTGATGGGTCGTAACATTGCCTTAAATATTGAAAGCCGTGGCTACAGTGTCTCACTCTATAACCGTACTGGCTCTAAAACGACTGAGGTTTTGGAACAAAACCCAGGTAAGAACTTAGTAGGGACCTACACAGTAGAAGAATTCGTCAACAGCCTTGAATCGCCACGTAAGATTCTTCTTATGGTTCAAGCTGGCCGAGGAACGGACGCTACCATCGACGCACTCTTGCCACACTTAGACAAGGGTGACATTGTCATTGATGGTGGGAACACCTTCTTCAAGGATACCATTCGCCGTAGCGAACGCTTGGCCGAATTAGGCATTAACTTTGTCGGGACTGGGGTTTCCGGTGGTGAAGAGGGTGCCTTACATGGTCCTTCTATCATGCCGGGTGGGCCTCAATCAGCCTATGAATTAGTGGCGCCAATCTTGCGCGATATTTCAGCAAAAGCACCAGAAGATGGTGAGCCATGTGTGACCTACATTGGCGAAAATGGTGCGGGTCACTATGTTAAGATGGTTCACAACGGGATTGAGTATGGTGACATGCAGTTAATCGCAGAGTCATACGACCTCTTACACCGCGTCCTTGGTTTGTCTGCGGCTGAGATTTCTCAAATCTTTGGCGAGTGGAACAAGGGTGAGTTGGACAGCTTCCTCATGGAAATCTCAACTCAAATCCTGGCAACCGTCGACCCAGCAACTGGCAAGCCAATGGTAGATGTGATCATGGACCGGGCAGGTAACAAGGGGACAGGTAAGTGGACTTCTCAATCAGCCTTAGACTTAGGGGAGCCATTGTCTCTGATTACGGAATCTGTCTTCGCCCGTTACATCTCAACCTTCAAGGAAGAACGTGTGGCTGCCAGCCAAGTCATTCCTGGGGTAGACTTCCAAGCTAACCTATCGGAAGCAGATAAAAAAGACATCATTGAAGCTGTGCGTCAAGCCCTCTACTTCTCTAAGATTGTCAGCTATGCGCAAGGTTTCGCTCAAATGAAGGCAGCGAGCCAAGAATACGGCTGGACCCTCAACTATGGCGAAATTGCCAAAATCTTCCGTGCAGGCTGTATCATCCGTGCTAAATTCTTGCAAAAGATTACCGATGCCTACAGCAAGAACCCTGATTTAGACAACCTCATGTTGGATGACTACTTCCTCAATATCTTAGGTAGCAACCAAGCAGCAGTACGTCGCGTGGTGACCTTAGCTATTCAAGCAGGGATTCCAGTGCCAACCTTCTCAAGTGCTTTGGCCTACTATGATTCCTACCGTTCACCAGTCTTACCAGCTAACCTAATCCAAGCGCAACGCGACCTCTTCGGGGCTCACACCTATCAACGCGTAGACCGCCCAGGGACCTTCCACTTCCACTGGAACCAAGGTCGTGAGGAGCAATTAGAAGACTAAAATAGTCTAGCCAAGTCCATAGGACTGTGATACAATACCAACTAGAATATGCAGTAAGCAGGAGAGAGTAGTCTGTCCTAACCTCAGACAGCGAGCCGGGATGCTGAGAGCCGGTAGAGGTCAACAGATGAAGCGCACTCTTGGATACTATTTAGGTGAAGGGCAGAGGCCTGCTAGCCTAAGTCGGAGCCCACTCCGTTATCAAGTATAAGGGTTGCCGCCAGTCTGCCGGCGACTGAAGTAGAGTGGTACCGCGTATTAATTAGTCACTAATTCGCCTCTAGATTTCCCTTCGGGATATCTGGAGGCTTTTTTCAAATTTTCCATCTCATCAAACAATAGGAGGCACACAATGAATCAAAAAACAGCCGTCGTGTCAGCCCTCAGCCCAGTCTTGGCTGAGCACCTGACCGAGCAAGCAATTGAACAGTTAATTGAAGTTCCAAGTCATGCTGAGCATGGTGACTTGGCCTTTCCTGTATTCCAACTGGCTAAGGTCTTCCGCAAGGCCCCTCAAGCCATCGCCCAAGAAGTAGCAGAGCAAGTAGACGCCAGCAAGTTTGATAAGGTAGTTGCCATGGGTCCTTATGTCAACTTCTTCCTCAAACGGGGTGCGGTGGTCAATGAAACCTTGCACGCTGTCCTAGAAGGGGGCGCTAGCTACGGCCAGTCAGACCTAGGTCAAGGCCGTAACGTCGTCATCGACATGTCCTCACCTAACATCGCCAAGCCAATGTCGATGGGCCATTTGCGTTCAACGGTTATTGGTAACTCCATTTCGCTTATCTTGGCTAAATTAGGTTACCAACCAGTTCGCGTCAATCATTTGGGTGACTGGGGGACTCAATTCGGTAAGTTGATTGTGGCTTACCAAGGCTGGGGTGACGAAGCCACTGTTAAGGCCGACCCAGTCAAAGAATTGGTTAAGCTCTATGTTGATTTCCACGAAAAAGCTGAAACCCAACCTGAATTAGAAGACCAGGCGCGGGCTATCTTCAAGCGCTTGGAAGATGGCGACCCAGAAATGTTAGCCCTCTGGCAATGGTTCCGTGAAGAGTCCCTCAAGGAATTCCAAAAAGTCTATGACCTCTTAGAAGTTGAGTTCGACTCCTATAATGGGGAAGCCTTCTACAACGACAAGATGGATGAAATCGTGGAGCTCCTTGAAGAAAAAGGCCTCTTATCGGTTGATAATGGTGCTACCTTGGTTCACTTGGAAGATGAGACGCTGCCACCTGCTTTGATTAAGAAATCAGACGGTTCGACCCTCTACCTGACACGTGACTTGGCGACTGCCTACTACCGTAAGCGGACCTATGACTTTGCTAAGAACCTCTATGTCATGGGGAGCGAGCAAAGTGTTCACTTCAAGCAACTTCAAACCGTCCTAGAGATGATGGGCAATGAGTGGGCAAAAGATATGGCCCATGTGCCATTTGGCTTGATTACCTTGAATGGGAAGAAGCTGTCTACCCGTAAAGGTAAGATTGTCCTCTTGGAAGAAGTGCTTAAGGAAGCGATTAGCCTAGCTCGTCAACAAATTGAGCTCAAGAACCCAGGTTTGGAAAACAAGGACCAAGTTGCTCGTCAAGTAGGGGTAGGGGCCGTTGTCTTCCATGACCTCAAGACAGAGCGGATGAATAGCTTCGACTTCAACCTGGAAGAAATCGTCCAATTTGAAGGGGAAACTGGACCATATGTTCAATACACCCACGCCCGTTCTCGCAGCATCTTGTCCAAGTACGGGCAAGAAGTCGACTTGTCAGCTGAATTTGACCTATCGGATGACTATGCTTGGGAAGTAGCTAAGAAATTAGCAGACTATCCACGCATTATCCGTCAGGCGGGTGACCGTTACGAGCCATCCGTCGTGGCCAAGTATTTAGTACAGTTGGCACAATTATTCAATAAATATTATGCTAATAGTCGCATCTTAGACCAAGATGCCGGCACTGCTTCCCGGATTGCCCTGGTAGCAGCTGTGGCTCAAGTCCTCAAGGATGGACTCCATCTCTTAGGCCTTCACGCGCCAGACAAAATGTAAGCAAAGTAAAAGGGGCGCCAGTCGCCTCTTTTTGCTCAGAAAGGATGACAAGATGTTAAGCTATTGCCTCTATGACCATGCCTTAGGTCAGCTTCCAGTCGTTGCCCATCAAGGGCATCTAGTCTATATTGGCGCCTTTGGCGAGTCTCTGGCGGACTGTCAAGCTGACTTAGATCCCAAAGGTCGCTACCAATGGCAGGAGCAGGAGCTGCCTGAGATTTGCCTAGCCTTGGATCAGTATTTTAGTGGTCAAGCCCCCCTAGAATTAGCCTATGACTTTATTAAGGGAACCGACTTTCAGCAGGCAGTTTGGCGGGCCTTGGCTCAGATTCCCTATGGTCAGACTTGTTCCTATAAGGAATTAGCACAAGCCCTGGGCAGGCCTAAGGCGGTGCGGGCCGTTGCCAATGCAGTGGGCCAGAATCCCCTTAGCATTCTCCTGCCTTGTCACCGGGTCTTGGCTCACGATGGCAGTCTGGGAGGCTATCGTGGTGGATTAGACATGAAGACCTATCTCTTGAACTTAGAAGGGACTGGGCCTAAGAAATAAATGAGTCCAGCTAAAAGTCCAGAAGCTAGCCGCTTTTGGGCTTTTTCTGTTTTGAGCCCATAGAGTGTGTATATTTTGGCACTGATTATGCAAAAATATAGGACCTAAAGGCTGGTTTTGTGCTATAATGAAGCTAACTGTAAATAGAAAGAAGTGATACCATGAAATTTTCAGAATTGGAGTATCAGCGTCCTGATCTAGACCTTCTGAAAGAAGATTTTTTTAATCAAATTTCACTGATTGAAAAGGCAGAAGAGGCGGAAGTTGCCCTCAAAGCCACCAAACATATTCAAGAAATCCAAAATACTTTAGGGACCTTATCAACCTTGGTAAGCATCCGTAACAGCATCAATACCAAGGATAGCTTCTACGAAGAAGAAACAGCCTTCTGGGACGAGCATTTTCCAATTATTGGTGAATGGGATACGGCTTATTACCGGGCGGTCTTAGGCTCTAAGTGGCGGAGTGAATTAGAAAACTACCTACCAGAGACCTTCTTCCCAATGGCTGAGAACAGCCTCAAGGTCTTTAGTCCTGAGATTATTCCTTTACTGCAACAAGAGAACAAGCTCAGCACCGAATACAGCAAGCTTCAAGCTTCTGCTGAGATTGAGTTCCAAGGTCAAACCTACAACTTGCCAGGTATGGCTAAGTTTGCCCAAGATCCAGACCGGGAGGTCCGTCGTCAAGCTTCTGAATTGGTCAGCGCCTTCTATAATGACCATGAAGCTGAATTTGACCGTATTTATGATCAATTAGTCAAGGTTCGCGACCAAATCGCTAAGACCTTGGGCTTCAAGGACTTCGTTGAAGTAGGTTACTTGCGCATGAACCGCTTAGACTATAACCGTCAACAAGTAGAAGTTTATCGCCAAGAAATCTTGGAGCACGTGGTGCCTGTGGTAAACAAACTCTACCAACGTCAAGCAGATCGTTTAGGCTTAGAAAGTCTCAAACCTTACGACTTGGAGTATAAATTCAAGACTGGTAATGCCATGCCTCAAGGGACGCCAGAAGAAATTTTGGCCGCTGGGGTTAAGATGTACCATGAACTTTCGCCAGAAACAGGTGAGTTTATTGACTTTATGGTTGATCGCGAGCTCTTAGACTTGGTAACCAAACCAGGTAAGGCTAGCGGGGGTTACTGTACCTACTTGCCAGATTATGAAGCACCATTTATATTCTCTAACTTCAATGGGACGGCTGCTGACGTCGATGTCTTGACCCACGAAGCAGGGCACGCCTTCCAAGTCTTCCAATCCCGTTGGATTCAAACGCCAGAATGCGTCTGGCCAACCTTTGAATCTTGTGAGATTCACTCTATGTCCATGGAATTCCTGGCTTGGCCTTGGATGGAACTCTTCTTCGGCTCACAAACCCTCAAATACAAGTTTACCCACTTATCTGGTGGCTTAATCTTCCTACCTTACGGTGTCTTAGTGGACCACTTCCAACATGAAGTCTACGAACATCCTGAAATGACTCCTGCTGAGCGCCGTGCAACATGGCGTCGTTTGGAGCGTCAATATGTGCCTTGGAAACAGTATGAAGCAGATTCCTTCTTAGATCGTGGGGGCTTCTGGTTCCGTCAGGGCCACATTTTTGCCAGCCCATTTTATTACATCGACTATACCTTGGCTCAAGTCTGCGCCTTCCAATTCTGGAAACGAAGCCAGATTGACGATGATCCAAGTGTATGGACTGATTACCTCAACATCTGCCGGACCGGTGGGACCAAGTCCTTCCTCAAGATTGTGGCGGAAGCCAATCTTAAATCACCATTTGAACCAGGTAGCCTAGTCGAAACGGTTCAAGCCATTGAACAATATCTAGACGATATTCCGGAATCAGCTTTCCAAGCCTAGTCGCTAGAAAGGTGGTTCTCTAATGGAACAATCGCAAGATCGGCAGATCAGCCGTCAGGTCCTCAGCCTATCTTGGCCCATCTTACTTGAGGTCACCTTTACCTCCTTGTTCGGGATGGTTAATATGGTGGTCTTGGGCCAGTATGCGGGCGGACTCTATCCGGTCGATGTCAATGTAACGGCTGTGGGACTGTCCAACCAACCCTTCTTCTTTATCCTTGCTGTCGTGCAGGCGCTAGGGGTAGGGGGGACAACCTTAATTGCCCGTGCCTATGGCGCTAAGGAGCTCCATCGACTGGGTCGTATTCTTAAGCATAACCTCATGTTGGGGTTGGCCTTATCGACCTTCTTCGTAGCCTCTGTCCTAATTTTCCAGAAAGCCATGATGGATTTTTTGGGAGCAGATGCCCTGACTCAAGAAGCGGGGTTAATCTACTATCGCTTGGTCATGATTGGCCTCTGGTTTAACTGTTTGGCGGCCCTCCTATCGTCTTCTATTCGAGGGGTAGGGGAGACTCAAATCCCGATGCGGATTAACGTCATAGCCAATGCCATTAATGTGACCTTGGCCTTTAGTTTGGTCAATGGTTATTTTGGACTACCAGAACTGGGCATTACAGGAGCGGGGATTGCGACCTTGGTGGCCAATGTCTGCTCGGGCTTAGGTTTGCTCTTTTATATTTCTAGTGGCCGGTCAGCCATCCAGGTTGATTGGTTCAAGGATTGGAAATTGGAAGCCAGCACTTTTGCTGCTATTTTCCGCTTTGGGATTCCGTCGGCGGGAGAACAAGTCCTGCTACGGTCTAGTTTGATTCTTTACACTAAGATTGTGGCTTCACTGGGAACGGTCGTCATGGCAGCCCATCAAATTGCCCTTAATATCTTATCTTTCTCCATTACGCCGGGTATGGCCTTGGGGATTGCGGCCTCTACCCTAGTAGGCCAATCCTTAGGAGCGCGTGATGTGGCCTTAGCCGATGCCTATGGCCGTAAGACTGCCAGATTTGGCCTCTACTTTGGCTTAGCCATGAGTGCCGTCTTCTTTCTAGGACGGGATGTCTTGGGCCAGATTTACACCCAACAAGCGGATGTTGTTAGCTTGGTCGCGATTCCACTTATCTGTATGGCGATACTCACGCCTTTCCAATTGGTTCAATTAGTTCAAGTGGGGGCCTTGCGTGGGGTGGGGGATACCCTCTTTCCTATGCTGTCCACGGGCTTCTCGGTCTTCTGTATCCGGGTCTGCCTGTCCTATATCTTGGTCAACTATGCCAACTGGGGTTTGGCAGGTGCTTGGATAGCCGTAATTGGCGACCAAACAATTCGCTCCTTCCTCATTACCTGGCGCTATCGTCAAGGCAAATGGAAAACAATTCAAGTCTAAAAAAATAGAAAGGATGGACACCATGATTCGAGTTGGCACCATCGGGACCTCTCAGATTACAGAGCGCTTCTTAGAAGCCCTCAGTCTGCTACCAGAGGTTTATGAGCTCCACGGCGTCTATTCACGCCAAAAAAACAAGGCTAAGGATTTAGCCCAGCGCTTTGGTGCGACCTATTACTGTGATGATTTGGCTGAATTCTGGGCAGACCCTGAGCTAGATTTGGTATATATAGCCAGTCCCAATGGGGCCCATTTTGAACAGACCAAACGTGCCATCCAAGCTGGCAAACATGTCATGGTTGAAAAGCCCATGTTTGCTAATGTGGATCAGTGGCAGGAGGCCCATACCTTGGCCCGAGCCCATGGCGTCTTATTATTTGAGGCGGTCCTCCACATCCACAACCCTAACTATAAACGGCTTAAGCAACTGGTGGCCAACAAGCGCCAAGATGCTAAGCAGCCTTTCCTAGGGGCTAATTTTATTCTAGGACAGTACTCTAGCCGCTATCCGGCCTATTTGGATAGTCAGGCTCAGGGCTTGGAGGCTCCTAATATCTTCAATCCGGCTATGGCAGGAGGTAGCTTGATGGACTTGGGGATTTATCCCCTTTATGTCATTGTGGATCTCTTCGGTATGCCTCAGCGCCTTAAGTATTCAGCTGTTCAAGGAGCCAATGGGGTGGACCTCTTTGGTAATGCTATTCTCTATTATGACCAGTTTCAGGTCAGTCTCCTAGTTTCTAAGGCGGTACATTCCACACAAGCCAGTGAAATCTATCTGGATAATGAGGTCATCGCCATTCAGGATATTACCCGTATTCAGACGGTCAGCCTGGCCAATAGCCAGGGGCAGACAGCAGTCATCAGTCAATATCAGCCTAAGCACGATACGGTGGGAGAACTCGAAGCCTTCGGCCAAGTCTTGCGAGGCTATCGGGGCCTAGAAGAAAAGAGTCCAGCTAATGAACTTTATCGCCACTGGACCCTCTTAAGTTATCAGGTGGCCCAAGTCATGCAAGCCATGCGACAATCGGCCCAACTCGCCTTTCCTTTTGAGGGAGAGGCCTATCAAGAAAGTGAGGTAAGCCTCTGATGTCAGAGACTCTAGAACTTGCTCCAGCCCTTGCCCAGGAATGGCAGGCTGCGGGCTATCAACAAGCCACCGCGATTCAAAATCTAATTATGGGACCTTTAGCGCAAGGCCAATCCCTGGTGGCTATTTCGCCTACGGGGAGTGGTAAGACCTTGGCCTATCTCTTGCCAGTCTTAGGACAACTGCAAGCAGGGCAGGGGCTACAGGCCTTGATTTTGGCGCCATCACAAGAGCTGGCCAAGCAAATTGCTGGCGTGGCCCAAACTTGGGGACGTCATTTAGATTTAAAAGTCCAATTAGTGGTAGGGGGCGCCAACTTTAAGCGTCAGCAGGAAGCCCTTAAGGCTAAGCCAGAAATTATCGTGGCAACGCCAGGTCGTTTCCTAGAATTAGCCAACCAAACCCGTAAACTTAAGGTTCATCAGGTCCGTTACTTGATTTTAGATGAGGCAGATTATTTACTGCAAGCCGAGCATGAAGGGGCCCTTCATCAGATTAGAAAGTCCCTTATGCGAGATGTGACAGTAGCTTGGATTAGTGCTACCTATGGTCAGCCTTTGGTTGACTTGGTGGCATCTGGCATTCCCCTCTATCAGGTAGAGAGCGACCAGGTCAGCCAGTCTGGGCAAGTGGACCATGTCTATGTCTTGACGCATGACCGACAAAAGGTCCAACAACTCAAGCGTCTAGCCCAAGTTGCAGATATGCAGGCCTTGGTCTTCTTCGAACAGGTGCATGACCTAGAAACGGTGGCGGCTAAATTAGTCTTTCAAGGCATTAAGGTAGCAGTCATGCATGGCCAACTGTCCAAGCAAGAGCGCGAGCGTGCCTTCCGCCTAGTCCAGCAGGGCAAGGTGACTTACTTGCTGACTACCGATATGGCGGCGCGGGGCTTAGATATCCCTAACCTGCCTTATATCATCCACTACAACCGAGTGGAGAGCCTGGATACCTATGTTCACCGCTCAGGCCGCACAGGTCGTATGGGTAAATCCGGTACAGTTCTGTCTTTAGTTAATGAACAGGAATTACGCGATCTAGAAAGGCTCTTAGCAGCCAGCCCTTACCAACTATCAGAGCGTATTACCTTCAAAGGCCAATTAGTAGGGCCCCAAGAACGCTCTGGCCAGCAGGAAGCCCAAAGGCTAGAGGGCCCAAAGGCCAAGCCTAAGACTGGCGCTAAACCAGCCCGCAAAGCTAAGGCAGCTGCCGCGACCAAGCCTAAGAAGAAAAAAGACCGGCATCGCGACAGTAAGAACAAGGGTAAAAGAAAAGCAAAAGCATAGAAAGTGAGTGTGTAAGATGATTGGAGCAATTGAATTAGGCGGTACAAAATGTGTCTGCGCTGTCTTCGAAATGGATGGGACTTTGATTGAACGTTTGAGTGTCCCTACTGAGACACCATCTGAATCCATGCCAAGCATGATTAACTTCTTCAAGAAATATAATGGGATTAAGGCCTTTGGTTTTGGTTCTTTCGGTCCAATCGGGGCTAACCCTAATGGTAAGGACTACGGTTATATCACCAATACGCCTAAATTGCCATGGCAACATTTTGATTTCTTGGGTGCTTTCAAGAAGGAATTTGATGTGCCAATGGCTTGGACCACTGACGTCAATGCAGCAGCCTACGGGGAAATGAAGCAAGGGGCAGCACGTGGCGTAGAAAACTGCATGTATATCACCATCGGGACCGGTGTGGGTGCTGGGGTTGTAGTCGGGGGTAAGATTATTAGCGGTTTTGCCCATCCTGAAGCAGGTCACATCAGCCTCAAACGTCATCCAGAGGACCACTATGAAGGTAAATGTCCTTTCCACCACGACTGCTTAGAAGGCATGGCTGCTGGGCCAGCGATTGAAGCACGTTGGGGCAAGAAGGGGATTGAACTCAGCAATGAGATGGAAGTATGGAACTTAGAAGCCTACTACATTGCTCAAGCACTTTACAACTACTATTTGATTTTGAGTACTGAACGCTTTATCTTGGGTGGCGGGGTCATGAAGCAACGCCAACTCTTCCCAATGATTCGCGAACATTTGGTAGCTCTTAACAAGAACTATGTGACCTTGCCAGAATTAGAAGGTTTCATCGTGCCACCTGCTTTGGAAGATAATGCCGGCATTACCGGCTGTTACGAATTGGCTAAGGAACTCTTAGAAGCCAAGTAAAGCACTTAAGACATAAAAAGCTAGGACTTGAGGTCCTAGCTTTTTATTATTTATTATCTTGATCTTGGTCAGAAGAATCTTGTGACGGCTGGTCATCTTGAGGTGTGTGATCTTGAGGATTGACATCTGCCAATTCATCTCCATCTTCACCTTGGGCATGACGCTCTTGTCTAGCTTCTTGGATTAAGGACATGAAACGTTCGTTCATTTCCTCAGGACTTAGCTTATTGGCATCTTCTTGTAAGTCCTGCATTCCTTCCTTGAAGGCTTGGCTATTGAAGGCCGAGAAGAGACTCATCATAAAACGCTGTTGGGCGTAATAAATGAAGGCCACTGTATAGAGGGCCAAGAAGACAAAGAAGACAAAGCCTAGAGGCATAATGATTTGTAAGAGGCCATAGATAAGGAAGGGAACAAAGGTCACTTGAATCACTAGGCGCATAGTTTGGCTAAAGAGTTTGAAGGACTTGGACCGTAGGGTAGTGAAGTGAGCCAAGTAAGAAATAAGTAGGACTATAAACCAATAGAGTAACCAGGAGATAATCCAAGCCACAATGGCAAGGGACAAATAAAAGATCCAGCGGTAATTTTCAATGGAGTTTAAAGTTTGGCTGGCGACTTGCTTGTTAAAGTTGGCATTGTAAAGGTCCGTGATTTGCATCATACGACCGGCTATTTGGCCGAAAGCGCGATCCTTGAAGAGGAAGAAGCTAGCCATGGACTTAGTGGACAGGCGGCTAGCAATGTCCGTTGGGATAGTAGGTTGGTCTTGGGGCCCGCTAACAGTTACGGTATCGTCGACAACCAATTGGAAAGATTGAGATTGGAAGTAGACAGGCTTTTGGTCTTGGGCGAGCTCTAGCTTACCGTCGACAATATGGAAATCGGGTAGGTTAGATGAGCTGGCTTTGACATCGTCAAAGAGTTGATTGAGTGGCTTGAGGGTCACCAGGACAGAGGTGACAGTTAGCCAGAGAATAATCAGCCGGCTAAGACGACGGAAGAATTTAAAGGGCACCTTGGAAAGCCCGAAGATTTGTTGGGGCATTCGCAAGGAAGAAAAGATAATGGCAATTAATTGTTTCAATGTGGTCATCCTTTATATTAATCTAGAAATTGCTTTATACAGGCTTAGTTTACCGAAAGCCACACCATATTGCAAGCCAAGCTACCTGAAGGGGCCTAGGACTAAGGATGTTTGTAAAATAATTTCAAGAAAGGCTTTACAAATACGATAAGCCTGTGGTATCCTAGAAAAGTAAGAAAAAATGAAAGAAAGGAGTATGTGTCATGATCTTAGTAGCTAAAACCAAACAAGCTAAACAACACCCACTCCTTTTAGACGTCATGCTATAAAGTGCCTTACTAGGCCTTGTAGCCAAGAATATAAAATACTATAAGACGCTAAGTTGGAGTGGCAAGGACCAGGACTAGATTCTGTGCCTTGTACTGTCCATCTTAGGGTCTTTTTTGTGCGTCTATTAGGGGATTTTACCTATCTATCTGTCTAAATTAAGGGGGATTTTTATGTTAGCTGCCATGTGGCAATTTATTAAACGTTATCCGATGACTTACCTGATTATTCTGCTTTCCATCATTGCCAACTATATCTTGTGGGTCATTCCTACGCGCGTGACTCAGGCCATTATTGATGCCATGGCCGACCACTCGTTGACGGGTCAGAGCCTGGCACTCTTCGTTGGTATTATCCTGGTGGTGGCAGTAGCTCAATATACATCTGAATACCTATGGATGAGTCGACTCTTTAGTCAATCGGCTTTCTATATTAAGGAAGTCAAGCTCAATCTCTACCAGAAGATCATCAGCATGCGAATTCAATTTTTTGAGAAGTTCCGTTCAGGCGACATGATGACTCGCTTCACTTCTGATGTCAAAGTCATTGAGGAGTTCATGGGTTATGGTATTATGAGCTTTATGTTATCAGCAGGGACTTACTTCATTATTATTCCCATTATGCTGTCTATTTCTTGGAAGGTGACGCTTCTATCCATTATCCCATCCAGTCTCATTATCTTACCCTTTATTTTCTTAACCAGGAAACAAGATGAGGCTGTCACGCAACAACGTGATGCAGTTGCCGCTCTCAGTAATGAAGTCTTGGAGGTAATAGAGGGCATTCGCGTCACACGTGCTTATGGCAATAAGCAAGAGGCTAGTCAAGGCTTCAGAGCTAAGACACGGGACTTAGCAAGTAAGGCTGACCGCATAATGTACTATCAGGCAGCTTTTGGTCGCCTATCGATTACCATTATGTCCTTGACTGCTGCCCTAGTTATTGGTGTAGGGGGACTGGAAATGGCGGCTGGGCATTTGACCTTGGGTCAGATCATTGCGCTACAACTTTATTCTGTCTCACTGGCTGAGCCACTTTGGTCTTTAACGGACTTAGTGGTGATCTATCAAGATGCTAAGGTCAGCCACGGTAAGATTCAGGAGTTGTTGCAAGAGGACGATGACATGGATAATCATGGTCGTCAGCCCCTAAGGGACTTAGAGGAAATAGCCCTAGCGGATTATAGTTTCCGTTATCAGGGCGCCCATCAAGATAGCTTAAGCCATATTAATCTGCGTCTTAAGAAAGGCCAAACCCTTGGGATTGTCGGTAAGACAGGGAGTGGTAAGACGACTTTGGTCCGCCAATTCCTACGCCAGTATCCCGTTGGCCAGGGTGATTTTCAAGTCAATGATCGACCTATTAGCGATTATATCCGTCACGATATTGAGAGCCTAATTGGCTATGTGCCCCAAGAACATTTACTCTTTTCCCGTTCTGTCCGAGAGAATATCCTCTTTGGTAAACCGACTGCAAGTCAGAAGCAAGTGGATGTTGCGGTTGCGATTGCGGCCTTTAGCCAAGACTTAGAACGTATGTCGGATGGCTATGATACCCTGATTGGGGAGAAGGGGGTGGCTATCTCGGGCGGTCAGAAACAACGCATTTCCATTGCCCGCGCTATGATCAAGGAACCAGAGCTCCTCATCTTAGACGATGCCTTATCGGCAGTTGATGCGAGGACCGAACGTATTATTATTGAAAATATCCAAACCCTACGAGCGGGTAAGACTAATATTATTACGAGCCATCGTCTGTCTGCCGTGGAGCATGCCGATTGGATTATCGTCTTGGATCAAGGCAGTATCGTAGAAGAGGGGCGCGCAGCAGACCTCATGGCCTTAGGTGGTTGGTATGCTGAACAAGCATGGCGCCAACGCTTAAGTGAAGAAGACAAAGAAGAGGAGGTGATGGTATGAATATCCCATTAAGATTGGCTAAATTTGTCAAAGAGGAATGGCGACTCTTTGTCCTAGGCCTAGTCCTTTTAGGCGGGGCTACCATCATCCAAAACTATGCGCCGCTAGAAATTCAAAAAGTCATTGACCAGGTGCTCACTCCTGTCGTCAGTCAAGCTAAGGAGTTGGACTTTCCTGCCTTAGTCAATCATCTAGGTCTTTATGTGGGGTTAATTGCTTTAGCTTCGATTATCGGCTATTTTGCTACTGTGATTTTGATGTCATGTGCCAACCGAGTTGTCGAGTTCATCCGTAATAAGGCCTTTGATGTTATGCAGAACCTGCCGGTTTCTTACTTTGATGACAAGCCAGCCGGTAAGATTTCCTCTCGCATTATTAATGACACAGAGACCCTAAGAAAAAACTTCTATGGGGGGATTATGTCCCAGGCCTTTCTCAATTTGGCTCAAGTGCTTATTATTTATGCCTTTATCTTCAGCATGAATTTCTACATTGGCTTGGCCCTCTTATTGCTTTTGCCACTCTTTTACTTCTGGTATGTCCTCTACAGCCGGCAGATGTCCCAGGCCATGAAGGTTTTCTTCGAAGCTCAGAGTGAGGTCAATTCCCAGGTCAATGAAACCATGAATGGTAGTGTTATGATTCAGCTCTCACACATTGAGCCTAGCTTCAAATCGCGTTTCCAAGCGGTGGTGGAGCAGATGTATCAGGCGGACCTAAAATGGATTCGCGTGGACTCCACGGTCTCTTGGAGCTTGGGTGAATTGCTTAATCGGTCCTTTGTTGCCTTAATTTTGGCTGTGGTGGGTTATCAATTCTTGAATCAGTCTCTGGCCATAACCGTCGGCCAGCTCTTTATCTATATTAACTACTTGGATCGTCTCTTCATGAACCTCAATAACTTTGTCCGTCAATTCTCCCAGATTCAACAATCGGTAGCAACCGGCCAACGGGTGCTAGAATTACTAGATGCGGAGCAGGAAGTGGAGCTAGACCGAGACTTGGTAGTGACTCAAGGTCAAGTCGAGTTCAAGCATGTTAATTTTGCCTATGTGGCGGGCCAACCTGTCTTGAAGGATTTGAATCTGCTAGCTCAACCAGGTCAGACCGTTGCACTGGTGGGACATACGGGGTCGGGTAAGAGTTCCATGATTAACCTCTTGTTCCGTTTTTATGATCCTCAAGAAGGTCAGATTCTCATTGATGGACAAGCCATTAGCGATTATTCCCGTGAAAGTGTCCGCAAGGAAATGGGGATTGTTCTTCAAGACCCTTATCTCTTCACCGGAACCATCGCTTCTAATGTGACCATGGGGAATGAGACCATTGATGATGCGGCCGTCTGGCAAGCCCTTGAACGGGTTGGGGCCAAGGATATGGTCAGCCGCCTGCCTCAAGGGATTCAGGCTCCTGTCTTTGAAAAAGGGGCTACCTATTCCAGTGGCGAACGCCAACTGATTAGTTTTGCCCGGACCTTGGCAGCGGATCCTAAGATTTTGATTCTGGATGAGGCAACGTCTCATATCGATACAGAAACAGAGGAAATCATTCAACATGCCATGAAGGTCGTGAGCCAGGGACGGACCACCTTTATCATTGCCCACCGTCTGTCGACCATTCAAGATGCTGATTTAATTTTGGTCTTGCATGAAGGCCAGATTGTGGAACGTGGCAATCATCAAGCCTTGCTGGCCCAAGGCGGACGCTATGCTGAAATGTATCGTATGCAGTTGCAACAAGCAAATGGCTAGTAACGGTGAAAAGGAGGCTTACCATGAGTAACTTATATCTTAAGGAGATTAGTCCAGCTGATTATCCGGCACTAGCAGCCTATCGTCAGGCCTATCTAAATCTTAAATTAGTCGCCCATGGCTGTGGCGACCTTGAAAACTATGACGATATGGCAGCTTGGCATCAAAGACAAGTGGCCCTGACCAAACCTGAGACGCTTCCCGAGGGCTATGCGCCAGCCAAAATATGGTTAGTGATGGAGCCGACCACTCAGGATGGTGCCAGTGATCGCTTGGTTGGTCTAAGTAATTTGCGGCTTGAATTAACGGACTATTTACGTCAGTTCGGTGGTCATGTCGGTTACTCAATCGCGCCAGCTTGCTGGGGCCAGGGTTATGGCACCCAACTCTTGACCTTAACTCTAGATAAGGCTCGTCAAGAGGGGCTCCGGCGATTACTGATTACCTGTGACCAATCCAATCTGGGTTCAGCACGTGTTATTGAGAAGAATGGCGGGATTTTGGAAAATATGGTGACGGAACCAGACGGCAATCTCTTGTGTCGTTATTGGATTGACTTATAGCTGATAGAAAGCGGGAGCCTGTCTCCCGCTTTTTGAGCATTATAGAAGGGATTTTGGATCAAATGGTGTAGTATAGAAGGGTAGAGATTATGAGGAGGTATTTGCATGACTGCAAACTATGATTTAATTGTAATTGGTGGCGGTAGCGGCGGTGTGGCGACAGCCAATCGCGCGGCTATGTACGGCGCCAAGGTAGCCTTGATTGAAGGCAAACGCTTAGGAGGAACCTGTGTCAACGAAGGCTGTGTGCCTAAGAAAATCACCTGGTATGCGGCTCACATGGCCGATGTCATGAACCAAGTAGGGCCAGGCTATGGCTTCCAAGATGTTCACTATCAATTTAACTACCAGGAATTTGTTAAGGCTCGTGATACCTATGTGGCCAATGCCCGCGCTAGCTATGAGCGTGGTTTATTGAATAATGGCATTGATTACATCAAGGGTTATGCTAAATTCGTCGATAATCATACGGTTCAAGTTAACGGTCAAAACTATTCAGCTGCTTACTTTATGATTGCCACAGGTGGCCGTCCAGCGGTGCCGCAAGTGCCAGGCCACGAGCTCTTGGATACGTCTGATTCCTTCTTCGAATGGCAAGACCTGCCTCAATCAGTTGCCGTTGTGGGCGCAGGTTATATTGCTGTAGAGTTGGCCGGTGTCTTACATGCTTTGGGGGTAGAATCTCACTTAGTCGTCCGCTATGACCGCCCATTACGTAAATTTGACTCCATGCTTAGCCAAGCCTTGTTGGATACCATGGCAGAACATGGCCCAACTTTACACGCTCATACCCAGTTTGACGCCTATCGTCGTCGCCAGGATGGCAAGATTGAATGTTTGTCTCAAGGTCAAGTAGTCTTAGTAGTGGATCGGGTCATTGCAGCCATTGGTCGGGCCCTTAATTCCGACGCCCTAGGCTTGGAAAATACCGACATTCAAGTCAATGAACGTGGCATTATCCAAGTCAATGATCAACATCAGACAGCCGTCCCACATATTTATGCAGTAGGGGATGTAATCGGTCGCCCAGCCTTGACGCCAGTCGCTATCCGCGCTGGCCGTCACGTAGCAGAGTACCTCTTCAATGGGGCAGCCTCAGCTGCCATTGATTACAGCCAAATTCCAACAGTTGTCTTCTCCCACCCGGCCATCGCCACAGTGGGTTACACTCAAGAAGAAGCAGAAGCTAAATTCGGGGCAGACAACCTCAAAATCTACACTAGCCAGTTCAACTCCATGTATCAACGGGCTGCCGGGCTCAATGTTCCTTCTAAGTTTAAGTTGGTTTGCCAAGGCCCTGAAGAGAAGATTGTCGGCCTTCACGCCATTGGCGAAGGGGTAGACGAAATGTTGCAAGGCTTCGCGGTGGCCATTAAGATGGGGGCGACTAAGGCGGACTTCGATGCGACAATCGCTATTCACCCGACAGGTTCGGAAGAGTTTGTTACCATGCGTTAAGACTTGAGCTGGAGGCGAGATAATGGTAATATCTTTATTAGTTGGCGTCTTCCTGGGCTGGCTCATGGCCTTACTCTACCATGAGTTACCCGAAAGCAGAAGTCGCTTTATGGTAGCCGGCCTAATTGGTGCCTGGATTGGTAATTATTTTTGGTTCAAGCTAGGGCCTGCCATCTACGGATTTGCGCCGATCCCAAGTTTCTTGGGGGCAGGGCTCTTCCTAGGTCTAGCCTGGTTACTGGTTAATTTAACGGTCTCAAGCAAGCAATAAAGAGGTGTATCGATGGTTCAAACCCGCTTTTCTAAGTTTTTCCCACGTCAAGAGATAGTCCATAAGCAGGGGATTATTGAACCCCAGCGCATGATTCGTTATGCCCTTATCACCTCTGGCGCCCATGACCAAGTGGTTCGGACCCAACTCAACTATGCCTTTGTCAGTGAGACCCAATCTTGGATTGTTACTCAATACCGATTGGAGCTAGCGGATCGATATCAGGGTCAGGAAGACTTAAGAGTAGAGACCTTGCTCTGCGAAGCCAATCGTTTCTTCTGTAATCGTCGCTTTCGTTTCTATGAAGGGGACCGGCTGCTGGCCATTGTGGAAGCCCAATATGTCATCTTAGACTTGGATAAGCGCCGGATTGTGCGCTTACCAATTGAGTCTTTCCAAGAGGCCAATTTGGTCATAGCAGAAGAAGAGCCAGCTCATTTTGATCCGGTAAAATGGCAAGGGGACCAAGTTCAAGAAAGTAAGACGTCGCCTTTAGCTATTACGCCAGAGGTCATCGACGAAAATGGTCATGTTAACAATCTGGTCTACATTGGCTGGGCCCTAGACCAATTAGCTAGTCAAGCGCCATACTCTAGCTGTTATATCAAGTACGGCAGTGAGCTCCTGCCTAGCGACCAAGTGGAGATTCGAAGCCAGGTGGTCCCTTTGGGCGACCAGCAATGGGTGACCGACCATCAAATTTATAATCTAAGTAAGGATAAAGTTGCCTGCCTGGTTCAGTTTGTCTGGAACCAGCCAGTGGACTTAGCCTAAGAAGGAGTGTATCTAATCCATGATTACCTTAAAATCACCGCGTGAAATCGATGCTATGGCTAAGTCAGGCGAGATTTTGGCGGGCATTCATGTCCAGTTGCGTGACTTTATTAAACCAGGTCTAACGACAGCTCAAGTAGACAAGTTTGTTCAAGACAAGATTGAAGCTGCTGGGGCAGTAGCCGCTCAAATTGGCTATGAAGGTTATAAATACGCGACCTGTACCAGTGTTAATGACGAAATCTGCCATGGTTTCCCATCCAACTATGTGCTTAAGGACGGCGATATTGTCAAAGTAGACTTCTGTGTGGATTTGGCAGGGGCTATTTCAGATTCTTGCTGGACCTATGCAGTCGGTCAGGTCAGCCCTGAGAATCAAGCCCTTATGGAAGTGACCAAGGAAGCTCTCTATAAGGGGATTGAAGCGGCTCAAGTCGGCAATCGCATTGGGGATATCGGCCACGCTATTCAAACTTATGCTGAAGCTAAGGGTTACGGGGTAGTCCGTGACTTTATCGGCCACGGCATTGGTCCAACCATCCACGAAGAACCAGGTATCCCACATTACGGGACCAAGGGCAAGGGCTTGCGCCTCAAGGAAGGCATGACTATCACCATTGAGCCAATGATTACGACGGGCACTTGGCAAATGAAGATGGATAATAATGGTTGGACGGCACGTACCCGCGATGGGGGAAATTGTGCCCAGTATGAACATTCCTTAGTTATTACTAAGGAAGGACCACGTATTCTGACCCAACAAGTGCCTGAAGGATAACTTGCTGGTTTAGGGGCTTAATAGATAGTTGGAAAGAGGGGATTAATTTCCCCTCTTTTTTGCTTAGATAAGTCGGGCTCAATCATGAAATTTAAGGGAATTTATGCTATAATAGTGGGTGATGAACATTTTTACTAATTGATGAAGGAGGGGACCCTATGGCGCCGAAGAAAAAGACGACCACCAAGAAAAAAACAGGCTCAAGACCTGGTAAGAAGACCCAAGCAAGTCGTCAGCACCATGCCCTAAATCTCTCTGAACATACCACCTATTTGATTCTGGGAATTATGATAAGTTTTGTAGCTCTGCTAGGGCTCTTTCAATGGGGGGCGCTAGGCGCTCTGATTGTTAATGGCTTCCGACTGCTAGTTGGGGAGACCTATGCGCTACTACTAGCGCCCATCTTGGCCTTAGGCCTCTATATGCTAGTCAAAGGCCAACTCTTTGTGGTCCGGCTCCAGCATTTTCTAGGCGGTGCCATGACCTTGACGGCTCTAACTAGCCTACTGCATGTCAACCAATTTATCGGTCAGGAACCACTGCCACAATCTATATTCTCTATGACCTACCAGATTTTCCGCAATGAGATCCTGATGGGCCAAGTCCGCGTCCCAATGGGGGGCGGCATGCTGGGTGCCATGACCTATGCGACCTTTGGTTACCTCTTTGGTAAATGGGGCACCTACCTGCTGGTTGTCATCCTCTTCCTAGCAGGCTTCTCCCTCTTGCTCAATCTGCCATGGCAAGCTTGGCAGGGCTTGTTTGCTCGTATAAGGACAGGTATTCAAGGTCTCAGCCGGCGCCTCTTCCCTCCAAGTCAAGGGATCGAGGAAGAGCCAACTAATCAAGTTTCCTATTCAGAAGATGTCTGGGAAGCTGCACCACAAGTGCCAAGCAAGTCGTCTAGTCGTAAATTATCACTATCTGAGCGTTTCTTCGGCTTTGTCGAAGAGGAAGATCAGGAGCCGGAATTAGACGGTGCGGATTACAATCTACCTAATCGTCTCAGACGTCGACCAGTGGTTAACTGGGAAGGAGAGGAGCCTAGCAGAGCTCAGGCCCCTGTCTTAGATTTAGATTATCTAGAAGGCCAAGGCGCCCAAGAAGACACGGTGCCAATCGTTATAGCCAACGCGCATCAAGCGGAGGCGGACTGGGAATCAGAAGACAATGTCTTCGATATAGAGCCAGCTCCAGTATCAGATTTAGCGTCGGTTGAACCAGAACTTGAACCTAGCAAGCCACTAGCGCCAGCAGCAGATGCCGCTGCCGGCCATTGGCAGGCCCAAGCCCATGAACGAGCTGACTTAACGCGGGATGACTTGGACAGCCAATTAGATCAAATGGCGGAACAAGCAAGCCCTCAGGCGCCAGTGGCCGCTAAGAAAGCGCGGGCTCATAAACCTTATCAATTGCCTGGTAAGAACCTACTTAAGAAAATACCGCCTGTTGACCAGTCGGAAGAATACGCCCGTATTAATGAAAACATCGCCAAGTTAGAGCGGACCTTCGAGAGTTTCGGCGTTCAGGCTAAGGTAGTTAAGGCCAACTTAGGCCCGTCTGTTACCAAGTATGAAATTCAGCCAGCCATCGGGGTTAAGGTCAGCAAGATTGTCTCCTTATCTGATGATATTGCCTTAGCATTGGCGGCTCGCGATGTCCGCATGGAAGCCCCAATTCCGGGCAAGTCTTTGATTGGGATTGAAGTACCAAACACCCAGGTTAGTCCTGTTTCCTTCTGGGAAATCATTGATGCAGCTCTAGAAAGCAAGCACATTTTGGAAGTGCCACTAGGACGCGATATTTCAGGCGTGGTTTGTTTGGCTGATTTGAGCAAGATGCCGCACTTGCTGATTGCCGGGGCAACGGGTTCCGGTAAATCGGTAGGGATGAACGTCATCATCACCTCCTTGCTGATGAAGGCTAAGCCAGATGAGGTTAAATTCCTCATGATTGACCCTAAGAAGGTTGAATTAACCATGTACGATGGGGTGCCTCATTTGTTGGCGCCGGTGGTGACCAATCCACGTAAGGCCGCCCAAGCCCTCAACAAAGTGGTTCAGGAAATGGAACGACGTTATGAACTCTTTGCGGCGACGGGTGTGCGGAACATTGATGGTTATAATGAACAAGTAGACAACTATAACAAAGAGCAGGGGACTGGCTATGAAGCCATGCCTAAGATTGTAGTCTTCATTGACGAGTTGGCCGACCTCATGATGGTAGCCAGCAATGAAGTGGAATCGGCCATTATTCGTCTGGCTCAAATGGCGCGGGCGGCCGGCATCCACATGATAATTGCCACTCAACGGCCTTCTGTCGATGTCATTACCGGGATTATCAAGGCCAATGTGCCCTCCCGTTTGGCCTTTGCTGTTTCCTCAAGTATTGATTCCCGGACTATTTTGGATAGTAACGGGGCGGAAAAATTACTTGGTCGTGGGGACATGCTCTTCCAGCCTATGGGTAAGAACAAGCCTGTTCGGGTCCAAGGGGCCTATATCTCTGACTCTGAAGTTGAGAAGATTACGGAATTTGTTAAGAATCAACAGGAAGCAGAGTATGATGAAACCATGATGGTATCCGATGATGAGACTGGCGGAGCAGCGAGCGCCTCTGATGATGAATACTTTGGTGAGGCAGTTGAGCTGATTCGGGGTCTTGAGACCATCTCTATCTCGCAATTGCAACGTAAGTTCCGGATAGGTTACAACCGGGCTGCGCGTCTGATTGATGATTTAGAAGCCCAGGGCTTTATCGGGCCACAAGACGGGTCTAAACCTCGTCAAGTTTTTGTCCAAGCAGACTAATTTTCGGTTGAAAAGGGCGCCAAAGGGCGTATACTTAAGAGTGTGTAAGTCATAAGTTTAAGGGAGGATATGTCATGTCAAAAACTATTATCATAGGGGGTTCTTTTGCGGGCTTAAGCTGTGCGCTCCAAGCCAAGCAACTCTACCCAGACATGGAAGTGCAAGTCTTCGATAGCCAAGAAACAGTGGGTTTCATTCCAAGTGGGATGAACCTAGTCCTCAATCATGAGGTAGACCAATTAGAAGCGGCTAGCTTTATATCGGAAAAAGAAGTGCGCGCGGCTGGCGTCCAACTCTATCTAGGCCATCAAGTGGTTGAAGTCGACATGAAAGCCAAGTGGTTACGAGTTAAGGATAAGAAGACCCAAGTGATTAGAGATTATCCTTATGATCAACTGGTCTTGGCTATGGGCTCTAAGCAAACTGGGCACTTAGTGGCCCATCTAGACCATCCAGCTATTATTTCGACCAAGGACATTGGGTCTGCCCACCATGCCTTAGAGGTCCTAGAAGACGCTGGGCATGTGGTGGTAGTTGGTGGGGGGCAAATCGGGATTGAAGCCTGTGAAGCCCTAGTTAACTCTAATAAGCAAGTGACTTTGATTGAAGCCAATGATAGCCTAGCTGAACGTTATTTTGATGCTGATTTTGTTGAAGAAATCGAAGCCGCTATTGAAATCGTGGGTGTCGACCTGCGCGTTGGAAGCAAGGTAGCTGCTGTTGAAACCGACCCACTACGGGTTATCTTAGAAGATGGCGATGAAATCTATGCGGATGCCATCCTCATGGGGGTCAATCTCTTCCCTAATAGTAGTTTGGTTGCTGACCAAGTAGAGCTCAACCCAGACAAGACCATCTGGACCAGTCCTTACTTAGAGACCAGTGTGACCGATGTCTTTGCGGTAGGGGACCTAGTTCAAGTACCTTATGCTGACCAAGGTCGTGACTTTATTGCCTTGGTTAACAATGCCATTCGTTCCGGCCAGATTGCAGCCTTTAACCTCAAGGAAAATCGCGTTAAGCAAGCGACTTCTCTTCGTGTCATTGGTTCACGTATCTTCAGCCAATATGTGGTCAGTGTGGCTAAGACTGAACATGAAGCTAATGGGACTAGTGCTCAACCAGCTCAGACTGTTACGGTTACAGCCGACTACTCCCTAACTGATTCAACGCCTGTCTATCTCAAGCTGATTACAGAAGCGGAGACAGGGCGCATTCTGGGGGCAAAAATGCGTTCAGAATCTAATATCCTATCCTACGCTGACACGCTGGCCTTGGCAATTGGACAAGGTCTAACAGACCAAGAATTAGCCTTCCAAGACCGTCTCTACTATCCATTAGAGACCGTGGCTAACCCAATTATTTACCGCGCTGCCTTGGAATCTTATGCCCAACGGGTAGCAAAATAAGCAAATGCAAGAAAGAGGTGACCTATGACTAGGCCAACCATTGACAGTCTCGAGCTAGCGCCTTTTATTAAGGAGGCACTCGGGCAACTGGGGTTTTCCCGCCTAACGCCTGTGCAAGAGGCAGTCATTCCCTATGCCCTCAAAGGGCGCAACCTGATTGTCCAATCGCAAACGGGCTCAGGTAAGTCTCATAGTTTTTTGATTCCTATCTTCCAGCAACTAGACCCTAGCTTGGACCAAGTCCAAGTGGTGATTACGGCGCCTAGCCGAGAATTAGCGACACAACTCTACCAAGCAGCTAAGCAACTGGCTAGCACAAGTCCAGAGCCTTTGCGGATTGTTCATTACATGGGCGGGACTGATAAGCAACGTCAAGTGGACAAGTTGCAGGCGGGCCAACCCCAAGTCGTGATTGGGACACCTGGCCGTATCTATGACTTGATGGCAAGCCATGCCCTCCATGTTCAGACAGCCAAAATTATGGTGGTGGATGAAGCCGATATGACCATGGACCTAGGTTTCCTGCAAGTGGTCGACGACATTGCCTCTCGTATGCCAGAAGAGTTGCAGTTAATGGTCTTCTCGGCGACCATTCCTCAGCAGCTTGAGGTCTTCCTCAACAAGTATGTGACCAACCCTGAATTCATCCAGATTGAGCCTCAGGAGGTCTTAGCCAGCAAGATAGATAACTACTTGATTAATACTAAAGGGCGGGATCGCTCGGCCTTGGTCTACGATCTCTTAACCATGGGCCATCCTTTCCTAGCCTTGGTCTTCTGTAATACTAAGAAGTATGCAGCAGAATTGACCCAATACCTCAAAGAACGTGGCCTCAAGGTGGCCTCCATTCACGGGGATTTAACGCCACGAGAACGCAAACGGGTCATGCGTCAAATCAAGGACTTAGAATTCCAATTTGTCGTCGCTTCTGACCTAGCTGCGCGCGGTATTGATATTCCGGGTATTTCCATGGTTATTAACACGGAATTACCTAAGGAGCTAGAGTTCTTTGTTCACCGGGTAGGGCGGACAGGCCGTAATCAGCTGGCTGGGACAGCCTATACCTTCATGACACCGGATGACGACCGGGCTATCGTGGAATTAGAAGCCAAGGGCATTGAATTCCAACAGGTGGACTTAGTGAAGGGGGAAATCCGACCTGTCCAATCACGTCATCGCCGTGTAGAGCGGACGGATACCAAGCAGGATAAGGAAGATCCAACCGTACGGGCCATGATTAACCGTAACAAGAAGAAGAAGGTTAAGCCTGGCTACAAACGTAAGCTCAATTACCAAATTAAGGAGCACCGTCAGAAGGAAGCCCGTAAACAGAAAAGGGCAGAACGGCGCCAAGCGCGTAAAGCTTAGCTAATAATCTGAGAGACTAACAATTGTTAGTCTCTTTTTTGTATGTGATTTGACGATTGACTAACATATGTATGAATCATTATTGTGATAATAAGGGACTTTTGCTTAATTTTAAAAGTTTGAAAGCTGATGAATCATCCTATGTAAGGGAATTTCGAACTTTTTATTGGTTTGTGAAAGGCTGCTATCGGCGCTTGTCTATTCAAATATCATAGCCCAGAGTTGAAATTTCTTTTCAATCATTTTGCCTATTGCATTCTCTTTCCTTATCATGTATAATCTATTTGAAAGGGTTATCTTGACCTTATTTTCAATCTTTTGTAGATTTTGGGTTGAAAATTTGTTTCGTTCAACTAATTGTAACGAGCCGACAAAAATGTGAGACGCATTGAAGAGAGAAATGCGTTATAATAGTCTCATAAGATGTTAGTTCCTTGCTTTAAGTTTTCGACAACGAGGATTTAAAGGAGGGTAGTAGCAGCCTTCTAACAAATTGACTATATGTCCGTATGATCCCCTTGATGAACTTTTCATGTCGTAAGTCTTTGGGCCTTATCGCAGTATGTGTATGCCGATTTCATATTGTTCATAACCCCTGTAGACTTCCAATCAGACGTCATATGGGCATAAGCAATCAATTTAAACCTTCTTAGTCAGGTTAATGACTAAGCAATCCCTTCTATGATAGGTATCCCCTAATGCCTATGATAGAAGTCCCCTCTTGATACGGATATGCCGAATCCGTTGCAGCCGAGCTCCCTCTCGGCTGTTTTTTTATATTTTTGCCTTCTTTGTCCCAGTCTTGAGCTAGGATTTTTTTATTTTCTCTTCAGACTAAGGCTTTTTATAATCTCTTTATATGAAAGTAGTTCAAATTAGATATAGGAATTTATTTGTGAATTTTACTTTCTTTCAAGTTAGAAGAGCGCTAAATTAGGATTTTTGGTTTTTCGACTCTCTTTTGTGCAAATTCCGCTTACATTTGCCTTTGGAAAGTTTTCATTTTCCTCAAGCTTTTTCAAGGTAAGGGCATAGAATGGGTGATAAATTGTAAGTAAAACGCTTGCTAAACCGTTCTGTTTATGGTACTTTATAAGAGTATAAAAGTGTTTACCTAGGAAGTGAGGCATCAAGTATGGAAAAACAGACTATTACCATCTACGACGTTGCACGAGAAGCTGGCGTCTCCATGGCGACAGTATCTCGTGTGGTAAACGGCAACCCTAACGTTAAACCGTCAACTCGAAAAAAAGTATCAGAAGTCATTGAACGCTTGGATTATCGTCCTAACGCAGTTGCGCGTGGCTTGGCAAGTAAGAAGACTACTACAGTTGGGGTCATCATTCCTAACGTCACCAATGTCTTCTTCTCATCTCTGGCACGTGGGATTGATGACATCGCGTCTATGTACAAATACAACATCATTTTGGCCAACTCTGATGAAAACCCTGAGAAAGAAGTCCAAGTATTCAACACCTTGTTAGCAAAACAAGTGGATGGAATTATCTTCATGGGGAATGACATCCAAGAAAGTATCCAACATGAAGTTAGCCGTACGCGGACACCAGTTGTCTTTGCGGGGACTATTCTATCTAACACAGAGCTTTCCAACGTCAACATTGACTACCGTCAAGCTACTAAGGAAGCGACTGCTTTACTCTTAGCGCATGGCCGTAAAGTTGGCTTAGTAACAGGTCCTGGTGAATATGATATCAACCGTGACTTCCGTCTCCAAGGCTACTCAGAAGCCCTTAAGGAAGCTGGCGTCAAGTTCAAACAAGACCTAGTCATTCAAAAGCAATTCACTTACGCTGATGGCGATAAGATTGCTGCCCAGTTGATTGCAGCTAAGGCTAATGCGGCTGTCATTGCCGACGATGAAATTGCGGTAGCAGTCCTCAATGCTTTGACCGATCGTGGCGTCAAAGTCCCTCAAGACTTCGAAATCATTACTGGTAACAACTCAATGTTGACCCAAGTGGTCCGCCCTAAGTTGTCCAGTATCCAAATTCCACTCTATGATATTGGGGCGGTGGCAATGCGTCTCTTGACCAAAATCATGAACAATGAAGAAGTGGATGAGCACCAAATTATCTTACCACACAGATTCATTGCCCGTGGTTCAACTTTAGAAGATTAAGACTAATGGCAAAAACCAAGGGCTTCTTTAACCCTTGGTTTTTGGTCTATTATAATGGACTTTATCGATTTGGTCTATTATAATAGACTTTGTTGATTGGTCTATTATAATGGACTTTATTGATTTAGTCTATTATAATGGACTTAAGAGAGGAGGGCACTATGAATCAATACTATGCTTTAATTGGTGACATCATTGAGTCACGCCATCTAGCCAATCGTGCCCAGCAGCAAGAAGCCTTAAGCCAGGTCCTCGATAATTTGAATGACCGTTATCAGGCCCACTTGGCCTCACGCTTTAGTTTAACTCTTGGCGATGAATTTCAAGGCCTAGTCAAAGTAGGGGCACCCATCTTTCAAATGATTGATGAACTGCGCCTGGCCTTGCCAGAATTAAATCTGCGTTTTGGCCTTGGGCTAGGTGAGATTCTGACTAGCATTAATCCAGCCCTTAGTTTGGGGGCCGATGGGCCTGCTTATTGGCGGGCGCGTGAGGCCATCCAACAGGTTCATCAACAACACCATTACGAGACAGTCCATGTCTATCTATTGACGGGGCAAGAGGACCAGGATACGATTTTGAATCATAGCCTGGCCTTGAGTGAGTTTGTTCGTTCTTCTTGGATCCAATCGCAAATGGAAACCTTCCGGACTATCTTAGACTTGGGTTACTATCAGTCACGCTTTGATCAGAAGCGAGTGGCGACAGCCCTTGGTCTATCCTCTAGCGCCTTCGCCAAACGCATGAAATCGAGTGGCATCAAACTCTATTTAGATGTCAAAAACGATCTCAATAAGGCCATTGAAGATTTGGCCAGACAGGCAGCTCAAGGAGGGGAGAAGGCATGATGTCGACTTATTCAATGGGCCTCTACTATGGGCTAGGATGGACCCTAATCGAATCCTATTATCGACCTTACGGGCGGGCTTTCTTAAAGGGGCGATTGACTTGGTTAGAGCCTTGGATGCTCTATTTGGTTTGGGGCGCCTTACTGCTGGGGCTTAATCCGGTCGCAGCTGGCCTGCTGATCGGCCTAGGACTGGTGAATGCCAGCTTAGGTAAGCTACTTAAGCCCAAGCAAGTTTCTCTATTGATGGCGCTACTTTTATTTGGCACCAGCCTTTATGCAGCTAAGGCAGGCTGGACTTGGCCTTACCATGCAAACTGGCTATGGGCGGCTCTCTATGCCTTGTGGTTAGGAGCTCCTGTTAACCAGATTTTCCATTTTCTCTTCCGCCGTTTTCAACCTGAAATTGAGATTGATGACGCGACCATTGAAGGGGCAGGGGCCACGATTGGGATACTAGAGCGTCTGATAACAGGTTTGCTCTTAGTCAGCCAGAATTATGCCGCTTTGGGCTTGGTCTTCACGGCCAAATCCATCGCCCGTTATGATAAAATTTCCAAGAACAGCGCCTTTGCTGAATACTATCTCATTGGCTCGCTCTTTAGTCTCTTGGCCGTTTTGGTACTCTATCAGGTCTATCAATTAGGAAGCTGGTAGGCCCAAGCTAGTAAAAATAGCCCTAGCAGTTTGGATAAAGAATCCAGACTGCTAGGGCTATTTATTTAGGCTATTAGGAATGCGCCTTATTGCTTGCTTGAGCTTGGGAGCTGTCACCTTGAACACTCTCCATGATTCGCGCTACAAGCGCGACAACAATGGTAATGACAAAAGCCAAAATAGTCCCGCCCACTAAATCATATTGGGCACGAGTGAGTGAGCTACCTAGGTAGTAGACGATTTGCCCTAGGATGAAGCTCCAGAAAAATGTGACGATATATTTCATACTTTCCCTTCTTTCCTTTACAGTATAAGTGTAGCATATTTGCCAAATAATACAATGAAAAAGTTTTTGTTTCTAGTTCTTAACCAAATTTCCTCAAAGCCAAGCTCTACCTTGTACTTTAAGGCATTTCATGGCACAATAAGGAGAGAGTGGTCGAATACCTGTTCGGACCGCAAAAAGGGCTTGAGAGGAGGTAATGCCATGCTATTTAATGTTCATTCTGCTAATTCACTACTCGCCAGCACCTTGACGATGCCATCCTACGTGGAAGCTGCCAAGCAAAGGGGCTATGAAATCCTAGGTTTGGCAGATGTCCATAGCCTTCAAGGGGCGCTAGATTTCTATAATCGCTGTCAGGCTGCTGGTCTCAAGGCCATGATTGGCGCGACCATTAAGTTGCCTGGGGCGCTCAAGCAAACCCACATTTATCCCTTCCTGGTTTATGCCCTCAATCAAGCCGGCTATTATGAATTAATCGGCCTTATTCGACGCCTGAGCCACCAGCCTCTGTCGCCAGGTGCTATTTGGGATTATCTGACCCAGTCCTGCCACAATCTAGTCTATATTTCCTGTGGCCATGCCAGTGAAGTGGAGCAAACCCTGATTCATAGTGGGGACCAAGAAGCTAGCTTGGTTTTGGAGCGCTTGGAGCAAGTCTTTGGGCATGGTAATGTCTATCTGGGGGTGGCGGCTTTCCCTTATAATCCAGTTGAAGGCGAGGCTGTCAAGGCCTGGGCTAAGAGCCAACAAGTGCCACTAGTAGTGGGGCAAGGAGTATCAACCTTAAATCAGGATGACGCCTTCAGTCTCAAGGTGCTGGAGGCCATTGGGGCTAATGAGACCTTAGACGTGGAACTACGGGCCATGCAGGGGGTCCACTATGTCTATAATTGGGCGGATTTGGAGGCTCAGTACGTCCGTTTAGGCTTGGCTGACTGTTTGGCTAATAGTCGCCAACTAGCTGATCGTATGCAGGTGTCCTTGCCACAAAATCAGGCTTTCCTACCAAAATTTCCGACGCCAGACCACTTGCCAGCTAGCCAATACTTGCGAGACTTAACTCAGTCGGCATTAGAAGGCTTGAGGCCTGCAGATTTGGCGGTCTACCAGCAGCGGCTTGACTATGAGCTAGAAGTTATCGATAGTATGGGCTTTAGCGACTATTTCCTCATTGTCTGGGACATTATTGTTTACTGCCAAAGTCATGCTATCCGAGTGGGACCAGGTCGGGGTTCGGCAGCTGGTTCCTTGGTTTCCTACTTACTAGGGATTACACGCGTCGATCCAATCCAATACAACTTACTCTTTGAGCGTTTTTTGAATCCGGAACGTTATAATATGCCCGATATTGATATGGATATTCCCGATAACAAACGACAACAAGTTTTGCATTATGTGGTCGAGCGCTATGGTCAAGAGCAGGTTGCGCAAATCGCGACCCTGGGGACCTTCGGGGCTCGAGCGGCCATGCGGGATACCTTACGGGTTCTAGGTGCTGATAGTGAGACCTTGCGAGTCTGGGCACGCGCCATACCAAAAGAGTTGGACATTAGCTTGCCTCAGGCCTATCAGAAGTCGGCAGCCTTACGCCAGTTAGTCAGTCAATCTGAGACTAACCAGCAGCTCTTCCAAGTGGCGCAAACCATCGAGGGCTTGCCGCGTCACATTTCAACCCACGCGGCGGCGGTAGTCATTCATGACCAAGCCTTGGATCAGGTCATTCCAGTCGTAGAACGACCTAACCAACCTCTTATGACTCAATTTACCATGTACGATGTGGAAAAGGTTGGCTTGCTTAAGATGGACTTCCTAGGCCTGAGAAACCTCAACCTGCTAGATACCATCATTAAACAGGTTCAGAAGAGTCAAGCTGATTTTGAGATTGAAACGATTTCCATGGAAGATGCCCAGACTCTGGCGCTCTTCAGGGCGGCGGATACTAATGGGGTCTTCCAGTTTGAATCAGACGGCATTAAGCAAGTCTTACGCAAGTTGCAACCAGAGCGCTTTGAAGATATTGTGGCCGTCAATGCGCTCTTCCGTCCGGGACCTATGAAGCAGATTGACCACTATGTAGCGCGTCGCCATGGCAGGGAAAGCTACCAGGCCATTCATCCTATTCTAGAAGAGATTTTAGCTCCTACCTACGGCATTATTGTCTATCAGGAACAAGTCATGCAGGTCTGCCAACGCATGGCCGGTTTCAGCCTGGGACAGGCCGACTTGCTAAGACGTGCCATGGGTAAAAAGCAAGCTCATGTCATGGCACGAGAACGCGAGCATTTCATTAGGGGGGGCAGAGAGCAGGGGATAGAACCTGAGATTGCGTCAGCTACCTATGATTACATCTATGAATTTGCTAGCTATGGCTTCAACCGTTCACACGCGGTGGTCTATTCGACCTTAGCCTTCCAACTGGCCTATCTCAAGGTCCATTACCCTCTAGCCTTCTATCAAGCCCTCTTAAATATGGGCAGTTCCAACCAGACGACCATGGCCGACTATATTCTGGAGGCCAAGCGTCATACAGGTCCACTCCTTGGTCTCAACCTTAATGAGAGTCAGATAGGCTTTAGTGTCAGTGGAGAGCGACTCCAAGTAGGTCTCTCAGCTATCCGGACCTTACGCCATGACTTTGTCAGCCACATTGTAGAAGACCGCCAGCTCTTAGGGCCATATACCGGTCTCTTACATTTTATGCAGCGTCTACCTAAGAAATGGCTCAAACATGAGTGGCTAGAAAGCCTAATTAGTGTAGGGGCATTGGACTATACCGGCATGAACCGGCCAACCTTACTCAAGAACCTAGACAAGCTCATGCAAAGTGTTACCTTTAGTGGTGGCAATTTGTCGCTCTTCCCAGAGCTAGAGCCACGAATTGAATGGGTGGAGGACTGGAGCCCTAGTCAAAAACGGGATAAGGAAGTGGAAATACTGGGCTTCTCCTTAGAGGGGCATCCAGTGGCAACTTATCAAGCCTTTGCCAAGTCCCATCCCAACTTGCTGTCAGTAAGAGATATATTAGCGGCCCAACCAAACCTCAAGGTCCAAACCCTAGTCTTAGTCAAAGGCATCCGGGTCATTAACACTAAGAAGCAGGAATTAATGGCCTTCCTCGAACTAGAGGATGAACTAGCTAGCATTAGCGGGGTAGTCTTCCCGCAAAGCTATCGACACTATGTCTCACTGCTTAAGGAGGGACAGGTCTTGCTAGTAGAAGGGACGGTCGAACTAGACCGCCAGGGACGTCATCAGCTGATTATTAAGCGTTTGGCGCTAGTCAATGAGCAAGAAGTCAAGGCGCCAACTAGCCCTAATCAGCATCCTTTCCAACGTTGCTTTGTCCAGGTCAAGGCCTTCCAAGACCTCAAACCTTTTCTGCCAGGCTTAAGAAAATTTGCCGATCAATATTCTGGACCAGTAGCCATGATTTTAGTAGATGCCAATCGTCAGACCTTCCAATTAGATGATGCCTATCGGGTCTCCTATGGCCAGAAAGCGCAAGCAGAATTAGCCAAATTACTGGCTCCTTTCAAAATTATCTACAAGTAATCGATTACATCTATTATTTTCGAAAAAATGTATGACTTTAGCCAATAAAAGTGGTAAAATAAGCCTTGGATATCAGTCCAAGTCGATTGATTACAATTCAACTTAGAGGTGAGAAACATGAAGCGTATTGCAGTCTTAACCAGTGGTGGCGACGCTCCTGGTATGAATGCAGCAGTGCGGGCTGTCGTAGAGCGTAGCTTGCATCATGGCATTGAAGTCGTAGGTGCTTACTATGGTTTTAAAGGCTTATATGAAGGTGACTTCAGACCTTTAGACGTAGCGACTTGCTCTCATGCCTTAAGACGGGGTGGCACCTTCTTATATTCTGCTCGATTCCCAGAATTTAAGGAGCCTGAAATCCAAGAGAAGGCAATTGAACAGATGAAGGCACATGGCATTGATGCCTTAGTTGTTGTGGGTGGGGACGGTTCCTTTACTGGGGCCTTGAAATTAACCCAGAAAGGTTTCCCAGCGATTGGGATTCCTGGGACTATTGATAACGATATTGCAGGGACAGAATACACCATTGGTTTTGATACCGCGGTTAATGTGGCCCTAGATGCTATTGATAAAATTACTGACACTGCTTCCTCCCACAACCGGACCTTTATTGTCGAAGTAATGGGCCGTCATGCAGGGGATATGGCTAGCTGGATTGGGGTGGCTGCTGGTGCAGATGCCATTGTGATTCCAGAAGAAGCCTATGATTTAAAAGCAATCGCAGAAACCATCGCTGCTAATCGTCGCGCCGGTAAGGATCATTCCTTAATCGTCTTGGCCGAAGGCGTCATGACAGCGGCTCAATTCCGTAAGGAATACGAAGCTGTCTCTGGTGACGATGTGCGTGATGTGACCTTGTCACACATTCAACGTGGAGGCAACCCAACAGTGCGTGACCGTGTCTTCGCTAGCTTGATGGGTTCCAAGGCGGTTGACCTCTTATTAGAAGGTCAAGCTGGTATCTTCTTAGGTCTTAAGAATGAACAATTGGCAACTTTTGACATTGTGGAAACCTTGACCAATGAAAAACACCAAGTCCGTCGCGATCTTTATGAATTAAACCAAGGCCTTAGCGCTAAATAAAAAAGAGAAGGAGTTCTTTTAAAATGAAAAAAACTAAGATTATTTGTACCATGGGTCCTGCTTCTAACACAGCAGAACAAATGGCAAAGTTGATTGAAGCAGGGATGAACGTTGCACGTTTCAACTTCTCTCACGGTTCTCACGAAGAACACTTAGAACGCTTCAACAACTTGAAGGCTGCCCGTCAAGCTACCGGCAAACTTTGTGCCATCCTCTTGGATACCAAAGGTCCAGAAATCCGTACTAACGACATGCAAGACAATGCCATCGACTTAGTTAAGGGCGCAACTGTTCGTATTTCTATGACTGAAGTCTTAGGGACTAAGGACAAATTCTCTGTAACTTACGCTAACTTAATCAACGACGTTGAAGTAGGTAGCCACATTCTTTTGGATGATGGTTTAGTTGACTTATTGGTAACTGAAATCGACCACGCTAACCAAGAATTAGTGACTGAAATTCAAAACTCTGGTGTAATCAAATCTAAGAAGGGTGTTAACGTTCCTAACGTTTCCATCAACTTGCCAGGGATCACTGAAAAAGACGCTGCTGACATCCGCTTCGGTGTTCGCGAAGGGATCGACTTCATCGCTGCATCTTTCGTTCGTCGTGCTAGCGACGTTATGGAAATCCGTGAAATCTTGGAACAAGAAGGTCGTCCAAACGTTAAGATTATCTCTAAGATTGAGAACCAAGAAGGGGTCGACAACATCGACGAAATCTTGTCTGTATCTGACGGTATCATGGTAGCGCGTGGTGACTTAGGGGTAGAAATCCCAACTCACGAAGTGCCAATCGTTCAAAAATACATCATCAAGAAATGTAACCAAGCTGGTAAACCAGTTGTAACTGCAACTCAAATGTTAGACTCTATGCAACGCAACCCACGTCCAACTCGTGCGGAAGCAGGGGACGTTGCCAACGCTATCTTCGACGGGACTGACGCGGTAATGCTTTCTGGTGAAACTGCAGCAGGGGACTTCCCTGAAGAAGCAGTTAAGACTATGGCTGCTATCTGTGTACGTACTGAAAAAGAATTGCACGAACACGACGCATTCAGCATCAAACGCTTCGACCGTTCTGACATGACTGAAGCAATCGGTCAAGCAGTTGGTCACACTGCTAAGAACTTAGGTATCGAAACCATCGTAGCACCTACAAGCTCAGGTCACACTGCTTTGATGATTTCTAAATACCGTCCAAACGCTCACATCGTGGCAGCTACTTTCGACGAAGAAACTCAACGTTCATTAGCTGTAGCATGGGGTGTTATCCCTTACGTCATCGACCGTCCAACTTCAACAGACGAAATGATGGATAGCGCAACTGCTTTGGTTCAAGAAAAAGGCTTCGCAAAAGAAGGCGACTTGATCTTAATCACTGCTGGTGTACCAGTTGGTGAAGCAGGGACCACTAACTTGATGAAAATTCAAGCGATTGGGACTCAATTAGCGAAAGGTGAAGGTGTCGGTAACGGCAATTTTATCGGTAAGGCTGTATTAGCAACTGATGCGGCTACTGCCAATGCGAAAGCCACTGCTGGGACTATCTTAGTAACTCGTGCAACTGACAAGGACTTCTTGCCAGCATTCGATAAAATCGGTGCCCTTGTTACTGAAGAAGGCGGGATCACTTCTCATGCAGCCATCATGGGGCTTGAAAAAGGGATTCCTGTCATCGTAGCAGCTAAAGATGTGCTTTCTAACGTGGCAGATGGTGAATTAATCACTGTAGATGCGCGTCGTGGTTTAATCTACCGCGGTGCAGCAGCGATCATCTAAGCTCACCTCACTTATAATCATCAACGCTCTACCATTAGGTAGGGCGTTTTTTGTGCTGTCATGCAAATTTAATAGAGGATTTTCGGATTAAATCAGGCCAAAGGGGTATATATATATGAAGACTTTTAGAGGAGGCATTATATGGAACCCCAGTATCAACTTAAGACAGGTGCAGCTAAGCTAAAATGGTGGTTAGTCGGCTTATTTGCCATAGGAATTATAGGCATTGTCATTGGCTTAATATGGCTTAACTTGCGCCCAAGACGGCCCATAATGCAAGAAGAGTCTTCTATCAGTTCTAGCATGCTTGCGGAGCCAATCTCTTCCCAGCAATCCTCCCAGCCCGACAAGATTTATGTAGACCTCAAGGGAGCTGTCAAGCATCCAGGTGTCTATGCCTTAGACCAGGGTAGTCGGGTCTTCGACCTGTTGGAAATGGCGGGTGGTTTGACGGAAGAGGCGGCTGAGCGGGCCCTTAACCAAGCTCAACTCCTAGTGGATCAGCAGAGTCTCTATGTCCCCACCATGGAGGAATGGGAGGCTGAGAGCCAGGGACCGCAAGCCAACGGGACAGGTAGTCAGGCTGCCATTGTTTCTAGCCCAAGTGCTAGCAGTGGTAAGGTCAATATCAATCAAGCCGATTTAAGTCAACTCGAGACCTTGCCTGGGATTGGTGCTAAAAAAGCCCAAGCCATTATCGACTACCGGACGGCAAACGGCTCCTTTCATTCGCTTGAGGACTTAGGCAAAGTCAAGGGTATCGGACCTAAGATGCTAGAGAAGTTGAAGGATCTGGTGATTTTTCAATGAAGGATAAGCTCAAAAGATATTGGACAAATGACTGTCTCCTGCTAGCAAGCAGCCTTGAGTCCTTGAGACATAAATGGTTTCTACTATGGATCTATGTTGCAGTTTTCATTAACATGTTATACCACAAAAACTGGGCTTGGAGCCTAGTCTTAGCCATCCTAATCGTGCGAATTTATTGTCTAGGACCTAAATGCAGTTGTCGAAAATGCCTCTTGGTCTGCTTGCTTCTAAGCGTCTGGTGCTTGGGAATATGGGGCTGGCATCACTATGAACAGGCTCAAGTTAAGCAAGTCATAGTGCCTGATCAGGCTCAAAGCTATCAGCTTGTGCTAGCTCCTAGCCAAGTCAACTATAGGTCTACAGGTTGGCAGGGGATTGGCTATTTAAGATTACCAGATGGCCGTCTTCTGCCAGTACTTGCAAAAGGGCAGGGCGACATTCAATGGGCTTTAGGCCATGAAGTGATGGAAATTAGGGGACAAGCTAGTCTAAAAAAAGCTGAGAGAGCCCGAAACTTTGGTGTCTATGACTATCAGCAAAGCTTAGCAGATAAGGGGGTTGATTGGGTACTAGACTTTAAGGTAGTGACTGCTATTCAACCGAAGCCACTGGCTTTAGGAGCTATGGAAGCCCTACGACATTGGTGTTTGGCTCCTTTGGCTAGGTGGAGAGGGCAAGGGTCATCCTGGACTAGCTTGGTTTTACGGCTTCTATTTAATCAGCAGACGCCGGGCTTTCGCGACCAGTCGGTGAGCTTGGGGGTGCTGGGCATTAGTCATTTCTTTGCTATCTCTGGCTTTCATTTGCTTTATTTAAGACGGATGCTGAGTCGTCTATTTTTGCGATTGGGTTGCCTTAAAGAAAGTGTTGCTTTCTGGCTGCCTCTCTTTCTCCTCTGCTATAGCTGGCTATGTGGTTGGCCTATTGGCAGTATTAGAGTCTTAGGAAGTTGGGGCCTAGTGGCTTTTTCTAAGCGTTTTGGTGACCACACTATGACCTCCTTAGACCGGCTCAGTCTAGTGGGACTGGTCTGTCTGCTCTGCCAACCTGGCCTAGTCTTTCAGCCGGCCTACCTACTGAGCTTTGGCTTGTCAGCTGTACTCATATTTTCCAATCAAGCCATGGAGGACCCAAAACACTATACTTGGCGTAATCAAGTCTATATGCTAGTGGCTTGTTTGCTAATTACCTGGCCTCTTATGATGGATTGGCGCTACGAGTGGTATCCGCTACAAGTGCTAGCCATATTTCTCTTAGGACTTGTCTTCGAAGCTTTTATTATGCCTCTGGCCTTGGTGTCAGGCCTAGCGCTCATTTTGCCAGGATTAGACAGGCTAGCAAGTTTATTGGATGGGATTTATCAATACTTACTAGATATGCTAGCGCCTCTGAGCAAATTCTTCTCTTGGCATGTCATCACAGGGCGATTAAGTTTCATTTACTGGTTAATTTTTCTAATTCTATTCCTAGTCTGGTTACGATGGGGATGGCGCCATCCTTGGTCAACGGCAGCAGTTATTGCATGCTCTTATGGCTTAATACTGGGACTTAAACCATATCTGCATTGGCAGTCTAGTGTCACCATATTGGATGTGGGTCAGGGAGATAGTCTGGTCTACCAAGCTGCCTGGTCCAAGGAAGCCTGGTTGATTGATACAGGCGGCAGACCCCCTTATCCGGCAAGCAAGGAAGGGCCAAGTTTTGATAGGCAGTATGGCTACTATAATCTGATTCCAGCCCTCAAAGCGCAGGGGATTGGTTCACTGACCGGGGTCATGATTACCCACTCAGATTTAGACCATATTGGTAGTCTGGCTAGTCTCAGTCAGGAAGTCGCCATTGACAATCTCTGGATTAGTCAGCATACAGCCAATCAGCCAGTTTGGCAAGAGATCAAGCCCTATTTGGCGGCAAAGACCCAAGTCCATGTTCTAGGCCCAGCTCAATCCTATTCAATCAAGGATGGGCTGACTTTCTACACCAATGAATTTAATCAGTCGACGGCCCCAAATGACGCCTCCATTGCGGCAACCCTAGACATGGGCAGGCACCGTTTACTTAATTTAGGTGATATGTCAGGTGATTATGAACAGGCCTTGATTGGACGTTTCCCTGAAATTCAGGCCGATATTCTCAAATGCGCCCATCATGGCAGTCGCTTTAGCAGTTCAGATGCCTTGCTCAACCACCTGCAGCCTAAGTTGGCCTTGTTGTCTGCTGGTGTCCACAATACTTATCACCATCCTCATCCTGATACCCTAGCTAAACTAAGCAGAAGGGGGATTCCCTATTTTGCAACTCCCTATCATGGCGCCATCCGTTATGAGTGGAGTGAATGGGGCTGGGATGGCTGGCAAACGGCTCTAGAAGCACCTCAATCTACCTATCCTAAAAGTGAGCCTGGCCAGTCAAAAAGATGACCTAATCTTGTATGCTAATAGCTAAAGTGCTATACTGAATACGTAAACATTATTATGCAAAGACTTGTAGAGAGTAGGTGTTTTTTGTGTTAGAAGTGAAGCATTTAGTCAAACACTTTGGCGACTTGTGCGCTGTCAATGATGTCTCCTTTAGGGTGCAGCCGGGGAGTATTATGGGGATCATTGGTCAGAACGGGTCAGGTAAGACTACAATTTTTCGGATGATTCTCAATTTCTTGAATTTAGAACCTGGTGCATCCATTGAGTGGCAAGGGCAGCCTATGAGTAGCCAGGTCTATGATACGGTAGGCTATTTGCCGGAAGAACGTGGTTTGTATGATAAGATGACCATTGAGGATCAGATTGTCTTCTTTGCGGAATTGCGCGGCATGAAGAAGGCCCAAGTCCTTGAAAAAATTGATTATTGGATGGAAAAATTCGATGTAAGAGGTAAAAGGAGCGATAAAATTAAGAGCCTGTCCAAGGGTAACCAACAGAAGGTGCAACTCATCGCGACCTTAATTCATGAGCCAAAACTCATGATTCTGGATGAGCCATTTTCAGGCCTAGACCCGGTCAATGCGGACTTACTCAAGCAAGGTATTCTAGAGCTCAAGGCGAAGGGTTCTTCCATTATTTTCTCTAGTCATAATATGAATAACGTAGAAGAAATTTGTGACCATTTGGTCATGATTCACTATGGTAAACAGGTGCTGTCAGGAACGGTTGACGAGGTCAAGGAATCCTTCGGCCGGACCCGTATTTTCCTAGAAAGTCCTGACTGGAATCAAGCCCAACTTGAAGCCCTGTCAGGCGTAGAAAAGGTCCGTCACCTAACCGGTCATCGTTATCATCTGATTCTAAGTGATGAGTCCGCCGGTCATGCCATCTTTGACGCAGTGACACAAGGAAAGTATATTGCCCAATTTAGTCAACAACCGCCAACCTTAGATGAGATTTTCAAGTTGAAAGTAGAGGTGTCTGACCATGAGTAAATTATGGATTATCGCCAAGGAAGTCTATCGCAAAAATGTGAAAAGTTGGGGTTTCTTCTTCATGGTTTTTGCGCCTTTTATTGTTATGGGTGTTTCTGTCTTGATTGGCTACTTTATTGCCAATGATGAATCGAGTCATGCCAATGAGACCATCGCTATTGTCAGTCAAGATCAGGGCTTAAAAGATAGTTTGGCCCAGGATAATTTGACTTATAAGTTGAACTATTATGAAGACGAAGCCAGTGCCCGCCAAGCCCTTAACCAAAAAGGAGTTAACGGCTATCTAAAGGTCAAAGAAGACAACGGGCGCGTGCAAGCTACTTATTACCAAAAGTCTACCGCCCATAGCCTGACCTTGTCTGATTTAGCCGAAAGTCTCAATCGCTATCAACTCAGCAAAATAGGTCAAAGCCTTAACCTTAATGATCAACAAATTGCCACCATTCGTTCCAGTAAGGTGTCAATCGGTAAGATTAAACTCAAGGAAAGCAAGGACGGGACCTATTCAGAAGAGGACGCTAAGTCCCTTCAAGTCATGGCCCGCATGGGGGCTGCCTTTGTGGCCATTATGCTATCCTATATGCTGATTCTAGCTTACAGTTCAATTTTTGCTCAGGAAGTGGCCTTGGAAAAGGGCAACCGCGTCATGGAAATCATCCTATCCTCCATTCCTGCCAAACAACATTTATTAGGTAAGATTCTAGGTGCTTCACTGATAATGGCTACCCAGATTGGTATTTACCTGATCTTAGGAATCGGCTTCTATTTCATAACCGGCGTCTCCAGCATTTTTAGCTACCTCGTGCCATTCAAACCGCTCTTGCTAGGGATTTTGCCTAGCTTTGGTTTAAGTCTAGTCTTTGCTTTGATGGGGATGTTGGCCTATATGATTCTATCTGTTCTGCTAGGATCCATAGCCACACGACTAGAAGATGTCCAAAAGTCCATTCAGCCGGTCATCTTCACTACCATCATTGGTTTCTATATTGCCATCTATGGCCTTCAACAACCTAATTCACCTGTTGTAGTCATCGGCTCTTGGGTGCCATTCACTTCTCCATTTGTCATGCCGGTTCGTCTAGCGACAGAGACTGTCTCAAATCTGGAAATTGTTCTCTGCCTACTTGGCTGTTTTGCCTTTATGGTCTTTGCCTTCTGGTTGGCCCTGACCTTCTACCAAGCGACCGTTCTCTCGACTAGTGACAAAGGGGTTATCCATGCCTTCAAGCGGTCTTATTCACTCTGGAAGAGTGAAAAGGGCCAAAAGGCTTAAGTTTAGAAAGCGAGTTTTATTATTACATGAAAAAATCCACCATTATTTCCTTCTTAAGTGTGGCCTGCCTCTTGGCAGCCTGCCAGCCTAAGTCGCGCGACGCTGCTCAGGGTGGGGACGCCCTCTATGGTCCACCCGAGTCAGCCACTAGCCAATCTTCGCTTGATGAAGCGACACGTCAACGTTATCAAGCCCTCAATAAGGTGCACGAATTTTACGAGAAATTGAGCGCTGTTCAAGTTAACACTTCTCTTAATCAAGAAGGAGGAGACTGGCAATCAACCGCTGACAGTCAACAATTTTATGAAGCGGGTGCCTTGAAATCCTATCGTACTAAGACCGTGACCAAGGTCAAGGATGCCCACTATGACTTGGAATTCTACTTCGACGGGGACCACCATTATGTGGCCTCACCTCATGCGGCTTGGAGTCAAAACGACAACGCCAAGAACTCCATGAGCTACCTCTATTGGGCCAAACTCCTAATTGAGGGAGATGACAACTCGGTACTGGATGCTGAGGCGCCTCAAGGTCAATGGCGGATTAATAAGACAGTGACCAATCCTGACTTGATCCAAGGCCTAGTTGGCCTGCTGGATTTGCCTGAAAGTTTTTCAGCTCAGGCTACTTATCAGGCGGACCTGACTTATCTGGTTGACAGTGAGACTGGTCAGATGCTTGAGGCTGCTCTTAAGCTGACCGTAACAGATGGGGAATCCAGCCATGTCTATCAAGCCAAGAGCACCACCAAAGTCCCAGAGGAATCTGTGACTAAGGATAGCCTTAAGCCTGATTTAGAGGCTCAAGCAAGTCCCTTAGAAGTAGCAGAAGGCCAGTGGTTAGAAGCTTTTAAGGCGGCCAATCCAACTCAGGCTATTAGTACTTATGAAGTGACAGAAGGTCGTCAAGCAGGCGACCAGGATAGTAATTTGCTTTATCTAACCAATAGCCAAAATGGTCAGGTCCTGGCACAAGCAATTGGGACTATCCAGGACAAGCAAATCAAAGGCTATCTCTACCAACTCGGTCAAAAGCGCTATAGCAAGGCAGAGGATGGCAGCCTTAAAGAAGAAACGATGGAGCCAATCGATTTCTATTATTTAGCAGTGCAGTCCTTGATAGATCATTCCGACCAGGTTCAAACCTTTAATCCAACCGATGAAGCTGGCCAACCCATTAATGATCCGGCAAGCGCCACAACGACAACCTATCGTTTGACCTTTGAGAATGACTACGATGGCCTAGCTAAATTGGCTGGTGCTATCGATATCTCCAATCTCAAACGCGAAGGAGAAGCCGTCTATGGGGTGGATTATGTGGTCAATAAGGCCAGTCTAGAGCTTGAAGGCTTCTATCTGTGGAGTTTGACGGCAGAAGATACAGCTATCACGCACGTCAATCGCTATAGTTTCCGCCATCTCAATCAGCAAGCCCCATCTCTGATTCAGTTTTTAGTAGATCCTGAACTAGTTAAGGCAGCCAAACCATAAGAAATACGACATAAGAAAATACCCCATCACCAAGAGGTGATGGGGTATTTTGATGAGCTCAGGCTAATGTTGTCCCGTGTTGCCATTTTGACCAGGTTGATTTGGGTTACCTGGTTGGTTTCCGTTCTGACCGGGTTGGTTAGGCTGACCCGGTTGACCTGGCTGGTTAGGTTGGTTGCCTCGGTTGTTAGGCGATTGCGGGTTGTTTTCTCCTTGCTCATTCGGATTTGGTTGGCTACTTGAAGAGCTAGATTCTGACTTAAGACTAACCGTAATGACTAGGGTGTCGGAACTACTGTTACCATCCACAATCCTGAGTCTTAAGACGTAATCCTGGATTTCATGGGCAGGAATATCAAAACTTGTACCTGTACCTTGATAGACCACTGTCCCGTTGACGGATAACTCAAAGGTGCCGGAACCAGTTAATGGTCCCCAAGTGGCGTGAATGGTACGCGTTTGTTGGTTGTAGTTAGCGTCGAATCCAGTAGGAGCAGCAATATGGCGGCCATAGTTGAGGGATTGTTCCTTAGGTTCCGTCCCCTTAATGAAGAGCTCGGAGGAAATCATTTCCCGTGGTGTGTATGGTCCAGGGAGTAGCAATGGTTCCGTATATTTCTCAATATCAGCCTTGACCAAGCTACTTGGCATGGTCCAGTCAGCCTTGCTTTGGTTAGCCATAAGCGAGGTCATGAGTTTGGCATAGATTTGTTGAGGAAGGCGGGTTTGCTCCAAGGTCAGATAATTGCCGGCTTCATAGGGGTTATCGTAACCGACCCAGGTAACCATGGCATACTTGGTAGTGAAACCTGCAAACCAACCATCTGGTGCCGCATAGGTGCTAGCATCCAGACCTAATTGGCTCAGTTGCTCTGCCGTATAGTTGGTTGTCCCGGTCTTACCTGCGTTAGGGATGCCGTCTAGTTTAGCAGCTGCAGCGAATTCGCCAGGAACACCTTTAAGGATATCGGTCAGCATATAGGCGGTAGAATCTTTCATGGCACGAGAACCCGGTGAATCGAAGTCTCGCACGGTGCCAGCAGAGGTTACGACACGACGTACTGCATAAGGGGCATGGTATTCCCCGTAGTTAGCAATCGCCGCGTAAGCCGCTGAAAGCTGGATAGGGGAGACTTCCCCACCAATGGCGTTGGCTTCCACTAACTCTTTCTTGTCATTATTACTGATGTTAATGTTGAGTTTTTGTAGGAAGGCATAGGCATTGTCCATGCCGACTGCATGTAACATCTTAAGGGCTGGGATATTACGCGAGCCGGCTAAGGCTTCACGAAGAGTCATCTTGCCCTTATATTCAAAGTCAAAGTTTTGGAGCTCGCCACCATTTTTATAGGTATAAGGCTCATCGACCACGGTGGTCCCGGTCGAGTAGTTGAGGTACTCGAAGGCAGGCCCATAGTCAGCCAGTGGCTTCATGGTTGAGCCGATACTGCGGTTCAGCGTATTGGCGCGGTTGAGACCTAGATAGACGTTTTGCTTACGACCACCAATGACAGCTTGGAGCTGGCCATTAGTGACGTCCACAATGGAAATAGCTGTCTGCATCTTATCATTTGGGAAGAGGGAAGAGTCGTTGTTGACCAAGTCATAGGCTTGCTTTTGAGCATCCCAGTTGAGGTTAGTATAGACTTCGACACCATCAGTGAAGATGTCCAGATTCATCTTATCCTTGACTTCCTTGGCGACCACATCCAAATAAGAATCTAAGACCATATCGGTATTATCCATGGTGTTCTGATCCAAAGGTTTGAGCATGGAGCTGACGGATTGAGCGACGGCCTCGTCGTATTGGGCTTGACTAATCAATTTGCGACGTAGCATGACACTCAGGACAGTATCACGACGTTCCTGAGCCGCTTCGGGAAAGGCATAAGGGTCATAAGATGATGGAGCTTGCGGAATCCCGGCTAAGAGGGCTGCTTCACCAACGGTTAACTGACTAAGTTCTTTGCCAAAGAAGAGGCGGGCAGCTGTCTTAGCGCCGTAGGTATTATTAGAATAGAAAAGCTTGTTGAGGTAGAAGGTCAGTATTTGGTCCTTGGTATACTCGCGCTCCAGTTGCATGGCTAACCAGGCTTCCTGGACCTTACGTTTTAAGGTTTGGTCCTTAAAGTCAGTCGAGAAGACCGAGTTCTTGACTAATTGCTGGGTAATGGTCGAGCCACCTTCGGAAATTCGACCTCTACGGATATTGCGGACAAAGGCACCTGCAATCCGAATGGGGTCAATCCCGTTGTGATTATAGAAACGACCGTCTTCAATGGCAATCACGGCATTTTTTAGGTTTTCAGGGATTTCATTGGCCTGCATGAGGTCACGGCTCTGATTACCTAACTCCTTGATTAGGTTGCCTTTTTGGTCATAGATTTTACTTGGCATCTGACCGACCAAATCTGCTTCCGTGATTTGTGGGGCAGAAGAGGAGTAGTAGATAAAGATGGCGGCACCTGAGGCAACCGCTAGAATAAAGAGGCTGAAGAAGGCAATCAGGCAGTATTTGAGGATACGACGCCAACGAGGCTTCTTACCAGCTTTTTTACCTTTCTTCTTTTGTCGGCCTTGATTCTCAGACGAATCAAGAGGCGTAGATTCTTGTTGGGAGGCTTGATATTTCTTGCGTTCGAGACGACTTCCAGTTACCAAGTCAATCCCTCCTTTCTTGTCAAACTAGTGAGCTTGGAGCCAGAGATCCACAGCTGCTAAATAATCAATCATAGGAAAGACTCCTTGTTGGCAGAGGTAGCCATGGCTTTCCAGGTATGTGAGGGGCAAGCTCTTACGCTTCTGACTTTCCAACCACTGATTGAGGGCAGGGAAGGGAAGTAAATAGACCTTGTCATGCACTTTGAAGCTAATTAAGAGAAAGACGATACCGCCCTGTTGGTGGCATTGTCGCATGTGCTCAATCTGGTGGTCTGGTAAGTTGGCCAGTGGGAAACTAGTTTTATTGGTCGTTTCCTTGGCTTCAAAGTCTAGGTATCGACCTAGATATAGGCCGTTGTAGTCTGTTGTCGAGGCTTGGCGATAGTAGGCCTCGGTTATCCGAGCAGCGCTACGACGTGGAAAATCCACCTTGACGACTTGAATCGGCGTCGGTTTCTTGTGGATTACCGCCAGATTGTGGCTGAGGTAGTATTGGTTGGATTGATTAATGCGATCTTCCAAGGACATGCCCCGGCTACCATACTGGGTAGGCTTTTTAGCTGCCTTGAGATCTTGCATAGTCCTAGCTTGAACTGGCTCTAGGCTTTGCCCTGCTGGCTTATTAATGGCGCTTCGCCGGGCTGAACCAGCTGGATATTTAACCATTCCACTCACTCCTTCACCTTATTATACAAGAAGCAAGCCCCTCCCGCCTAGTATTTCGCTATAAGTGCCCTGAAATTACACAAAAAGTTCATAAATAGGCACTATTTTTAAGTAAATCAGTTTTCCCAATCAAAATAAATGATAATCTAGCAATTAGGACGTATAATAAGGATGTAATTATTCGCAGGAGGGGTTTTATGTCCATATCTTATTATTTAACAGTCTTTGGGGCGGGAATTCTGTCCTTCTTATCGCCATGCGTCTTGCCATTGTTTCCTTTGTATATGGGAACCTTTATGGGGGAGACTGGGGACAAGAAGGTAAAAATTGGTAACTATAGTTTTTATCTCTTGCCAGTTTTGAAGGTTCTTGCTTTCATGTCAGGTATTTCGCTGATTTTCTTCATGTTAGGTTTTGGGGCCAGTCTCTTGGGACAAATCGTCTATGGTCACTATACCCGCTATGTGCTAGGGGGCATAATCGTGCTGATGGGAATTTATCAGCTGGAATTAGTGGAGATTCCATGGCTTAGTCGCCAAAAGACCGTCCAGATGGAGGCTAAAAATGCTGGGGAATTAACGCGGAGCTTTCTCTTGGGATTAAGCTTTAGCTTTGGTTGGACGCCTTGTGTCGGGCCAGTCTTGAGTTCTGTCTTGGCCTTAGTGACCACCACAGGGGCAAGTGCTTGGTACGGTGGCAGCTTACTCTTCGTCTATGCTTTGGGCCTGTCAGTGCCTTTCTTACTCTTAGCAGTGTTATCATCATCTCTCGTCAAATGGCTTAATGTGGCCAAACAACACATGATGCTGATTAAACGGGTGGGGGCTGTCCTCATCATATTGGTTGGTATTCTGGTTATGTTCAACAAAATCTAGGAAAAAGAGGCAAATAACATGTCACATTTTACACGTAAATTTTGGCAAGTCCTAGGACTTGTAAGCTTAAGTTCAGGCTGTCTAGCGGCCTGCCAACCTCATCAGGAGGCGAGTAATGCCAAGCAAGCAGCTAGCGCCACACAAACAAACACGTCTTCCCAAAAGCAAGAAGCAGGGCAAAGCTTAAGCGGGACCTTTCAAGATATTCATGGTAAAACTTATAAGTTAGAAGATTTGCGAGGCAAGAAAGTCTACATTAAATTCTGGGCCTCCTGGTGTTCTATCTGCCTAGCAGGACTCAAGGATGTCGACGCCTTAGCTGATGAAAGCAATCAAGGAAATGATGTGGTCGTCTTATCCATGGTGGCACCTGAAATTCGAAATGAAAAGCCACTGGCTGATTTCACTAAGTGGTTTTCCGGCCTAGATTATACGCATTTGCCGGTCTTAGTGGACCAGTCAGGTGATTTTATGAAGCAATTAGGGGTTGTGGCCTATCCCACTTCGGCCTTTATCAATTCCAAGGGGGAACTAGTAAAGGTCCAATTAGGTCATATGGATCGGCAAAGTGTCTTAGATCAATTGGCTAGCATGGACTAAGAATGGTTCTTAAAATCTGAAAGAAGGAAAATTCAATGGATAAACGTTATTTATTTGCCGGTCTGATCGCTGTTCTAGGCGTGATTACGCTTGTCTGGTGGCGGACCGCTAATTCTGGACTGACTGCCCAAAATATTGAAAGTCGAGTAGAGGCAGCCGTCAATGCAAGTGCTAGTAGTTCTTCCAAGACTTCAAGTAAGGAAGAAGTTAAAGAAGAGAACCTCAGAACCCTCTATCTAGCGGGTGGCTGCTTCTGGGGCCTAGAAGCTTATTTTGAGCAAATTGATGGGGTGCTAGATGTGGAATCTGGCTATGCCAATGGGACGTCAGACATCACAAACTATCGCTTAATCGCTCAGACCGACCACGCCGAAACGGTCAAAATCACCTATGATGCCAGTAAAGTAGATGTGCGTCAACTCTTACTCTATTACTTCCGGGTCGTAGATCCGCTCTCCCTTAACAAGCAAGGCAATGATGAGGGCCGACAATATCGGACGGGGATTTATTATGAAAGCCAAGAGGATAAGGCCGTCGCCCAAGCAGTAATGAAGGAAAAGGCGGATGAACTGGGCCAAGAACTCAAGGTAGAATTGGAGCCTCTTAAAAACTATGTGAAGGCCGAGGAAGAACATCAAGACTATCTGACCAAACATCCTAACGGCTACTGCCACATCGATCTCAAAAAGGCGCGAGATCCCTTAATTGATGCCAGTCGTTATCCCAAACCAAGTGATCAAGAACTGCGGGAAAAATTGAGCCCTGCCCAATACGCTGTGACCCAGGAAAACAACACCGAACAGGCCTTTTCCAATCAATATTGGGATAATAAGGAGCCAGGAATCTATGTTGATGTCGCCACCGGGGAGCCACTCTTTTCCTCTAAGGATAAGTATGACTCGGGTTGTGGCTGGCCTAGCTTTACCAAGCCTATCTCAGCAGATGTAGCCCGCTATAAGGAAGACACCAGCTATAATATGAAGCGGATTGAAGTCCGGTCACGTTCTGGTAACTCTCATTTGGGCCATGTCTTTGATGATGGACCTAAGGACAAGGGTGGCCTCCGCTATTGTATTAACTCAGCTTCCATCACCTTCATCCCTAAAGATCAGATGGAAAGTAAGGGCTATGGCTACTTACTGCCTTACGTGGAATAGCTAGAGAAAATAGCTGGTCCCACTTAGTTGAGTCAAATCTGAGGAAAAGTCAGTAAAAATAGGGTATATCTGTTTACAAATTGGACGCTTTCAGTTAAAATTGTGGAGTGTGTAAATAAACAAGAAGCTATGGAGGAAAGTTACATGGTAGCGAAATTCGAAAAACAAGCAACAAATACAGGGGCATTAACCTTTGAAATTCCAGTAGAAGATGTGAAGAAAGCTTTAGACACAGCATTCAAGAAGGTACAAAAACGTTTGTCAGTACCTGGCTTCCGTAAGGGGAAAGTGCCACGTCAAATCTTCAACAATGTATATGGGGAAGCTGCGCTTTACGAAGATGCTTTAAACGCTCTCTTACCAGTTCATTTATCTAAAGCCATCCAAGAGGCTGAATTAGAAGTAGTGACTGAACCAAAGATTGATATCGAAAAACTCGAAGCAGGTCAACCTTGGGTATTGAAAGCTGAAGTTGTCTTAAAACCAGAAGTTAAATTAGGCGACTACAAGGGCTTAGAAGTAGAAGCACAAGACCGTCAAGTATCTGATCAAGATGTTAAGGACGAATTAGAATCTCGTCGTTTAGGTTTGGCTGAACTCGTTGTTAAAGAAGGCGCAGCTGAATTAGGTGATACGGTTGTCATCGACTTCGAAGGTTTCTTGGGTGACCAAGCATTTGAAGGCGGTAAGGGTGAAAACCACTCATTAGAACTCGGTTCTAACAGCTTCATCCCAGGTTTTGAAGATCAATTAGTAGGGACTAAAGCAGGTGACCAAGTGGAAGTAAAAGTAACTTTCCCAGAAGCTTACCATGCAGAAAACCTTAAAGGTCAAGACGCTGTCTTCAAAGTGACCGTTCACGAAGTAAAAGCCAAAGAATTACCTGAATTAGATGACGAATTTGCAAAAGACGTGGATTCCGAAGTTGAAAGCTTAGCTGAATTAGAAAACAAAATCCGCGTTCAATTAGAAGAGTCTAAAAAGACTGCTGCTAAGGAAGTTGTAGAAGACTTAGCTTTACGTCAAGCTGTTAAGAACGCTGAAATCGTTGAATTACCAGAAGTAATGGTAGAAGACGAAATCAACCGTCAAGTATCTCACTTCACTAACAACTTGAAACGTCAAGGCATTAACGAAGACTTATACTTCCAAATTACAGGGACTAACGCTGAAGGCTTACGTGCTCAATTCGCCGAAGAAGCTGAATTACGTACTAAGACTAACTTAGTATTAGAAGCAATTGTCAAGGCTGAAGACATTCAAGTAACTGATGCAGAAATCGACGCTGAAGTCGCTGACTTGGCATCTCAATACAACATGTCTGCTGATCAAGTGAAACAATTTGTGTCAACTGATATGTTAACTGCTGACATCCGTATGAAGAAGGCAATGAGCTTAATTGTTGATTCTGCGGTAGAAAAATAATAAAATAAACCTATTAGAATAACTATAAATGAGGGTTGCGAGAGTCTTATGTTCAACGATGACTATCTGCATCCCTCATTATGACGTTAGAGGAAGGATCGATTACCATGACCAGTAACCATACCGGGAATCATGGCGGCTACTATTGCTCGTTCTGTGGCAAGTCCCAAGATGAAGTCAATAAGATTATAGCAGGGCCAGATGTCTATATTTGTGATGAATGTGTGGGCTTATGCGAGGAAATCATTCGTCAAGATATGGTCAGTGATTCTGAAGGTTTTAGTGGCGTGAGCGTCCTCAAACCTGCTGAAATCATGGCCCATCTTAATCAATATGTCATCGGCCAGACTGAAGCCAAGAAATCCTTGGCAGTTGCCGTCTATAACCACTACAAACGTATTAACGCTAGCATTGCCACACATGAAGCGGATATTGAATTACAAAAGAGCAATATCTGTCTGATTGGGCCAACGGGTTCTGGGAAGACTTTCCTAGCTCAGTCCTTAGCCAAATTACTTAACGTGCCATTTGCAATTGCTGATGCGACTAGCCTAACTGAAGCCGGCTATGTGGGGGAAGATGTGGAAAACATCTTACTCAAGCTGGTTCAAGCAGCAGACTATGATATTGAAAAAGCTCAACACGGCATTATCTATGTGGATGAAATCGACAAGATTGCCCGCAAGAGTGAGAATGTCTCCATTACCCGCGATGTCAGTGGGGAAGGGGTCCAACAAGCCTTACTCAAGATTTTGGAAGGAACGATCGCTAACATCCCACCTAAGGGTGGCCGTAAGCATCCTAACCAAGAGTTCATCCAACTGGACACCTCGCAAATTCTCTTTATTGTAGGGGGCGCCTTTGATGGCATTGAGACCATCGTCAAGGAACGCTTAGGTAGCAAGGTTATTGGTTTTGGCAGCAGCAATGGCAAGTTAGACCAATCCAAGTCACTCATGCAACAAGTCACGTCAGAGGACCTCTTGAAGTTTGGTTTAATCCCAGAATTTATTGGGCGTTTGCCCGTGATGGCCATGTTAGAGAAGTTAACCCAAGAGGACTTGGTTCGCATCTTAACAGAACCTAAGAATGCCTTGGTTAAACAATATCAACGTCTCTTCCAAATTGATGGCGTAGAGCTAGAATTCAAGGAAAAGGCCCTGATTGCCATTGCTAAGCAGGCCATTGAGCGCAATACTGGCGCACGTGGCCTCCGTTCTATCCTGGAATCCGTCATGTTGGATATTATGTTTATCGTCCCAAGTGACGAAAATATCAGCCGCATTGTCATTACAGAAGATACGGTGCTAGGTAGCCACCAGCCATTCTATTACAACAAGCACAACAAGCGTATCAAACCGCAAAAGGAGACTGCTTCATGAAGGTAAGTCAGGCAGAATTAGTCATTAGTGCCGTCAGCCCAAAGCAATATCCACAAGATGCCTTGCCTGAAGTAGCCCTAGCGGGTCGCTCTAACGTGGGCAAGTCTTCTTTCATTAATAAAATGATTGGTCGAAAGGGTTTGGCGCGTACATCCAGCCAACCTGGTAAGACCCAAACCCTTAATTTCTATGACATTAATCAGACTTTCCGATTTGTCGATGTGCCTGGCTATGGCTATGCTCGGGTCTCCAAGACAGCCAGAGCAGAGTGGGGCAAGATGATTGAACATTATCTCCTTAATCGGGACAATGTTCGCGTGCTCTTTCTCTTAATGGATTTTCGCCATGAGCCAACCGAGTTAGATAAGGCTATGAAGGATTTTGCTGATGAAGCAGAGATTCCTTATGCCATCATCTTGACCAAGGTGGATAAGATTAAGAAGAGCCAATGGAATAAGCATTTATCCATGTATAAGAAGGCTCTAGATTTGCCGACGGTCGATGCGCTTTTCCCATTCTCAGCCGAAACGGGCTATGGCGCGCAAGATATCTGGGACGTGATTGAAGCCCAAATTGAAGACTAGGGAGGCTTGCTATGAAGAAATTTCTCTCAGGCTATACAAAGAAGGAGTGGGCATGGATTCTCCAAGACTGGGCCAACTCCGTCTATTCTCTAATGATTACAGCCGCTATTTTTCCTATTTTCTATAAGGCCGTCACGGATAGTGTGGGGATGGCACCTGCCACTTCCACAGCCTATCTGGGCTACGCCAATTCTCTGTCTACCATTGTGGTGGCCGTCATGTCGCCTTTCTTGGGAACCTGTGCTGACTACAAAGGCGTACGGGGACCGCTCTTTACCTTTGGGACCCTGCTTGGGGTCGGGAGTGTATTGGCCATGATTTTTGCCGGGCCAAATGCCTGGCTCTATCTCTTGGTGGTTTATACCTTATCTGCTATTGGCTTCTCCTTATCCAATGTCTTTTACGACTCTTCCATTATGGATGTGACGACTGAACAACGTTTGGATATGGTCAGCTCAGCAGGTTATGCCTATGGTTATATTGGCAGTGTCTTTGCCTTTCTGATTTTCTTTGCTTTGCAAGTATCAGGTTGGTTGTCATCGCGTGATTTAGTCAATGTTGGCTTCTTAATTACGGCCATTTGGTGGTTTGGCTTTACTGTGCCTTATTGGCGGCATGTTAAGCAAGTCTCCTACATCGAGCACCACGATGGTTTGGTTAAGTCTACCTTGCGCTCGCTTAAGGAAACAGTGGGAGAGCTCAAGCACTATCCAACCATTTTATGGTTCTTAGTGGGTTACTTCCTCTATATTGACGGGGTAGGGACCATTATCAAAATGGCGACCTCTGTGGGGAGCGATTTGGGCTTGCCTGCCAACCAGTTGATTATTATTCTCCTAGTGGTTCAGGTCGTGGCCTTTCCGTCATCACTGGCCTATGGTGCCTTGGCTAAACGTTATGGCAGCCGCGCTTTGCTCTTCTTCGGCATTGGAACCTATGTGGTCATTTGTGTCTTCGCTCTTAGGTTGTCCGGTTTCCGGGATTTCTTGATCTTGGCTATCTTAGTAGGGACTGCCCAAGGGGGCATTCAGGCCCTCAGTCGTTCTTACTTTGGCCAGTTGATTCCTAAGCAAAAGACTAACCAATTCTTTGGTTTCTATAATATTTTTGGTAAATTCTCTTCCGTACTAGGGACCACCATCTTGGCCCTAGTCGCACAGATGACAGGGGACTCGCTCAAGGGGCTCTTCGCCATCATTATTCAATTCTTATTGGGTGCTTACTGTCTCTATCGGGCTAAGCCCCGCACCAACTCTGTTTAAGCTAGTTCAGTAAGGGAGGGCATCAGATGGCGGGTATTCCTAATGACATCATTGAATCGGTCAAAAAAGAAGCCGATATCGTGGCCATTATCAACCAATATGTAGCCCTGACCAAGCGCGGGAATAACTATACTTGCTCTTGTCCCTTCCACGAAGATAACAATCCTTCCTTCTCGGTTAGCCCGGACAAGCAGATTTATAAGTGTTTTTCCTGTGGTAGAGGGGGCAATGTCTTTGGCTTCCTACAGGAAATGGAAGGAATTAGCTTTCCAGAAGCCGTTAAGAAGGTAGCTGAGCTATCCAATATAGCCCTCGATAGTCGCTATTTTGAGACGGGACAGGCTGTCAGTCAGCCCCATCAACGTTTGCTTGATTTACATGAAAAAGCCCGTGACTTCTATCACTTCTACCTAACTCAAACGGTAGCAGGGGAGGCAGCCTATGCTTACTTAAAGCAACGTGAGCTTAAGGAAGAAACACTGGCAGACTTTCATTTGGGACTAGCGCCTGATAATCCTCAGTTGCTGATTCAGTACCTGACGGAAGCGGGTTTTAACCATGAAGAAATGCTGCAATCAGGGATTTTCTATCAAGCTAGCCAAGGTTTGATGGATCGTTTCCATGGTCGGATTATCTTTCCCTTGGAGGACCGCCAAGGTAGGACGGTCGCCTTTTCCGGGCGTATCTACCAAGCCAATCCTGGCGATGACCCAAAAGTTGCCAAATACGTCAACTCTCCCGAGACCGATATTTTCCATAAATCATCCTTGATTTATCATTTTGCTCAAGCTCGGCCACATATTCGCCGTCTCAACCAGGTTCTAATCTGCGAAGGTTATCTGGATGTGATTGCCCTGAGCCAGGCCGGTTTCCCGCAGGCTGTGGCGACCATGGGGACTAGCTTGACCAGCCAACACCTTGGCCAGTTAGGCAAGGTAAGCCAGGAAATTATTTTTGTCTTTGATGGCGATGCTGCAGGTCAAAAGGCAACAGCTCGGGCTTTTGAATTAAGCCTTACTTTACCGCTTCATACCATTAAGGCTGTTTCGATTCCTGGTAAGATGGACCCCGATGAGTGGATTAAGTCCCGTGGGGCTGATAGCTTCAAGTCGCTGATTAACCAGGCTATTCCGCGCTATGAATTCCTCAAGAATTATCTTCAACAGGAATACCAGTTAGCTGATCTTGAACAGCGAGCACTCTATATCAATCGACTTTTAGACTTAGTTGCCCAGTTACCTTCGCCAATCGAACGAACCATGCGCTTGCAGGCCTTAGCCGAGGAATTCGGTTTAGACTTGGCCATGTTGGAAGAGCAACTAGCTCAAGTTTCCTATCGCCATCGCAAGGAAGAGGCTAAGGAGAGCGATAGACCCAAGCAAGATTCACCTGACAAGTGGGATAAGGCCCATTCTTCGGGATTCTCGGATCAGGCACCTTCGTCTAACCCAGTCCAAGCTAAGCCAGGGGCATTAGATGACCAAATCAAGTCGCTTAAGGCCTATCATTGCGAGCGCTACATCCTGTCTAATCTAATTTTTAATGAGCCAGCTTGGCAGTTTATTGAAGGCTTAGACCAGCCTCTGCTCTTTGTCCATCCAAGCGCTCAAGCTATTTATTATCAGCTGGAACACTTCTATTATGAAAAAGGAGGCCGACTGCCTCTGACCGGTATCTTAGATGTGGAAGCCAGCCCTGATGAGCAACAATACTTGGCCAGTCTGATTTGGGATTATGCCCAAACCGATTATTCGGACCAGGCCATGCAAGATTGCCTTAAAACCATTGATGCTGCCTTTACTGAGATTCAGCTTAAGGAGCTACAAAACAAACTCAAACAAGCCCAAATACGTGGGGATAAGACCAAGATTAATGAATACTTGGTTGAAATACTGCGCTTAAGCCGGCAATTAAAGAAAAACTAGGAGGTTCTTATATGGCTGAAGAAAAAGATCTAAAGTTAACTCCAAATCAAGACATCGCCTCACCCTATCTAGAGGCTGTCAAAGCCCTCATTCTAGCTAAAAAGTCAGAAGGGCAAGTCCACTATGACGAATTAACGGAGAAAATCGCGAGCCCTTACGGACTAGATGCTGACGGGATTGATAGCTTAATTCAAATCGTCGAAGATAATGGGGTTTCTGTTGTCGGTGATGATGGGGGACCAACCAAGCAACAAATGGTCCGTGAAGAAGAACAATTGCAGGCTGATTTGGCAGCTGAATCTAAAACCGCGACTTCCAAGCTTAAGGTTAGTGACCCTGTCCGTATGTACCTTAAGGAGATTGGGAATGTCCCTCTCTTAAGCGCTGAGGAAGAAATCAACCTGGCCGTTCGTATCCAAGGCGGTGACGACATCGCTAAGCAAGAACTGGCTGAAGCCAACCTGCGCTTGGTTGTTTCCATTGCCAAACGTTATGTGGGCCGTGGCATGCAGTTCCTAGATTTAATTCAAGAAGGGAACATGGGTTTGATGAAGGCCGTTGAAAAGTTCGACCACACCAAGGGCTTTAAGTTCTCCACTTATGCTACCTGGTGGATTCGTCAAGCTATTACTCGTGCCATCGCAGACCAAGCCCGTACTATCCGAATTCCAGTTCATATGGTGGAAACCATTAACAAGCTGGTTCGGGTCCAAAGACAGCTATTGCAAGATTTAGGTCGCGAACCGACACCTGAAGAAATCGGGGCGGAAATGGACCTACCAACTGAAAAAGTCCGCGAAATTCTCAAGATTGCCCAAGAGCCTGTTTCCTTGGAAACACCAATTGGGGAAGAGGACGATTCTCATTTGGGCGACTTCATCGAAGATGAAGGGGCAATGAGCCCAGAAGTCTTCACTTCTTCGGCTTTATTGCGGGAGCAGTTGGAAGACGTCTTAGATACCTTGACCGACCGCGAAGAGAATGTCTTACGTCTGCGCTTTGGCTTAGACGACGGCAACATCCGGACCCTGGAACAAGTAGGGAAAGTCTTCGGTGTTACTCGTGAGCGAATCCGTCAAATTGAGGCCAAAGCCTTGCGCAAGCTCCGCCATCCAAGTCGCTCTAAACAATTGAAAGACTTCTTAGAATAAGCAAGATATCTCAGCCTGATAGGCGTCCTGTTTGAACAAAAAAACAGGACGCCTATTGGTCATTAAAAGCGCGACTTTGCTTGACTTAAAGGCCGTCATGTCCTATAATAAAGGGGATTAAAAGCGCAATTAAAAGAAGATAGCCTAGCGACTCTGGGACGGTGGAAGCCAGAGCAAATCGATGGTAGTTTTTAAGTCACTCATAGGCATAAATGAAGCGCTAGTTCAATGTAACTAGAAATAGGGTGGAACCGCGAAGTTATCTTCGTCCCTATGGTGGTCAGTGGATTACCATAGGGACTTTTTATTTGTCGCCAGGGGTTTGCCGTCCCCGTTATAAAGGAGGAAGCATCATGAAGAAGAAAACCATGCAAGATATTATCATGACCTTACAGCAATTCTGGGCTAAGCAAGGCTGTTTGGTTTTACAAAGCTATGATACGGAGAAAGGGGCAGGGACCATGAGCCCTTACACCTTCTTACGTGCAATTGGCCCAGAACCTTGGAATGCCTGCTACGTCGAACCTTCCAGACGTCCAGCAGATGGTCGTTACGGGGAGAACCCCAACCGCCTCTTCCAACACCACCAACTGCAGGTGGTCATGAAGCCATCGCCCCTGAATGTTCAAGAACTCTATTTAGAGAGTTTAGAAGCCATCGGGATTGATCCTTTGGAACATGACATTCGATTCGTTGAAGACAACTGGGAGAATCCTTCTCTGGGCTGCGCCGGCTTAGGTTGGGAAGTGTGGATTGATGGGATGGAAATTACCCAATTCACCTACTTCCAACAAGTAGGGGGGCTTAAGTGCCATCCAGTGACTAGCGAGATTACTTATGGTCTAGAGCGTTTGGCTATGTATATCCTGGACGTTGAAGATGTCTATGAACTGGAGTGGGTGGAAGGCGTCAAGTATGGCGATATCTTCCGTCAACCTGAACGTGAGCACTCCGTTTATGCTTTCGAACAAAGCAATAGCGACTTGCTCTTCACCTTGTTTACAGAGTTTGAGCAAGAAGCACTTAAATTGATTGACTTAGGTTTGGTCCATCCAGCCTATGACTACATCCTCAAGTGTAGCCATACCTTCAACCTACTCGATGCGCGTGGCATGATTTCCGTATCAGACCGTGCCGGTTACTTAGGTCGCATTCGTAAGATGGCGCGTTCTGTTGCCCAAGCCTTTGTGGCTGAACGTGAAGCCCTCGGCTTCCCACTCCTTAAAAAATCAGAAAGTGAGGCCTAGACCATGGCAGAATTTTTACTTGAAATTGGCATGGAAGAAATTCCTGCACGCTTCCTCTTAGATTTATCACAACAATTAGAAAAGCGGGTGGCTGACTTCTTAGCAGAAGAGCGTTTAGCTTACGAGAGTCTCAGCGCCTATGCTACTCCACGCCGTTTGGCGGTACAAGTCCATGGCTTGGCTGAACGTAGCCAAGATGTGTCTACCAAGGCAAAAGGCCCATCCCTTAAAATCGCCAAAGACGCGGAAGGCAATTGGACTAAAGCAGCCCTTGGCTTTATTAAAGGCCAAGGGGCTAGCCAAGAAGATGTGATTGTAGAAAGTATCAAAGGTGAAGACTATATCTTCGTGAACAAGCATTTGCCAGGTCAAGCTGCAGACCAAGTCTTGTCAGGACTTAATCGTGTCTTAGAGGCCATGACCTTCCCAGTTACCATGACTTGGCATGACTATGAGATTCCATTCATCCGTCCTGTTCACTGGATTGTGGCCCTCCTAGACCAAGAATTGGTGCCTTTAGAGTTTGTTGGCGTTAAATCAGACCGCATCTCTCGTGGCCATCGTTTCTTAGGCCATGATGTGACCTTGGCAAAGGCCACAGACTATGTGGAGGCTTTGCGTGAGCAACATGTCCTAGTAGACTTTGAAGAACGTCGGGCTAATATCCGCCATCAATTGGCTGATTTAGCTTCTGCTCAAGGCTGGCAGGTACCAGTTGATGAAGACTTGCTAGAAGAAGTGACTGCTATTGTGGAATGGCCGACCGTCTTCTATGGCGACTTCGAAGAAAAATACTTATCAGTGCCACACTGTGTCTTGATTACCGCCATGCGTGATCACCAACGTTACTTCTATGCCTTAGATGCTAAAGGTGAGCTCTTGCCTGTCTTCATTTCAGTACGTAACGGGAATGATCAGCACCTAGCCAACGTCGTCAAAGGTAACCAAAAAGTCTTGCGGGCTCGCTTGGAAGATGCCTTATTCTTCTATCAAGAAGACCTCAAACATGACTTGAACTTCTTTGTCGATAAACTAGCTAACGTTAATGAACACTTTAAGTTAGGAACTTTGGCTGACAAGCAAGCTCGCGTCGGCGCCTTAATTAGTCAACTACAAGGGGACCTGAACTTAGATCAAGCGTCTTATGAGGCAGCTTTACGTGCTAGCCAAATCTACAAGTTTGACCTCATGACTCAAGTGGTTGGCGAGTTCGACGAACTCCAAGGTCAAATCGGGGAAATCTACGCTCGTCATTACGGGGAAGATGCCTTGGTGGCCCAAGCTATTGGGACCCAGTACCTGCCAACGACTAGCGGTGGCGTGCTGCCTGACCAAGATGCAGGTGCACTCTTGGCCTTGGCTGATAAGCTTGACACCTTGTTCCAATACTTCAAGGTTGGCTTAATCCCAACGGGTTCTAACGACCCTTACGCTCTTCGTCGTACGGCTATGGGGATTGTGGAAATCCTCTTAGATCGTGGTTGGGAATTAGACTTGTTACCAGTCTTTAAGTACTTAGTGGAAGCCTATGAGGGCGACCAAGAACTCTTGAAGCAGCTAGCTGATTTTGTCTGGGCACGGGTTGCTGTGCATTTACGTAACCAATCAGTTGATATGGACCAAATCCAAGGGATTGGGGCAGCTAATCACTTAGAAGTAGGCAAGGCCAACTATGTAGCCCATTTCCTCAAGACCCACAAGGATAAGAACCCAACGGCCTACAAACGCTTCTTAGAAGCCATTACCCGGGTGGTCAATCTGGGGGCCAAGGTTCAAGAAGAGGCTCAGCTTAACTTAGACCTAGCCCAAACGGATTCTGAGGCTAAGCTACTTGAAGCCGCTGCTAAAATTGACCAATACAAGATTTCAGTTGATGCCCTCTATATGTATCTGGATAACCTAGTACCGGTGATTGAAGCTTACTTCAATGACAACAAGGTTAATGCCGATGATGAAACCATTCGAGCTAACCGTTTGGCTACGCTCAAGGTGCTGACAGAGGCTGTCTTGGAACTCTTTGATTCACGCTTATTGATTAATAAATTTTAAGACTCAGCTAGATGAGTTAGAGAAAGGAGTGCTTTCAATGTCGACCTTTTTAGATCGTGCAAGGGTCACAGTCAAAGCTGGTAAAGGCGGCGACGGTATGGTGGCCTTCCGACGCGAAAAGTATGTCCCAGATGGCGGGCCGGCCGGCGGTGACGGCGGTCGAGGTGGCAGTGTCATCTTCCGAGTGGATGAAGGCCTGCGGACCCTGATGGATTTCCGTTATAATCGTCACTTCAAGGCCAAGAACGGCGAAAATGGTATGAGCAAAGGCATGTATGGTAAGGCTGCGGAAGACTTGATTGTGTCAGTTCCACCAGGTACCATCATCCGCGATGCGACGACTGATAAATTGCTAGCCGACCTAGTAGAGCAAGGCCAGGAATGTGTGGTTGCCAAGGGCGGTCGTGGTGGACGTGGCAATATTAAATTCGCTACCCATAAGAATCCGGCTCCTTCCATCGCCGAAAATGGTGAGCCAGGTGAAGAAGCCGACCTGCAATTAGAATTGAAGGTTCTGGCCGATGTAGGGCTGGTAGGTTACCCAAGTGTAGGGAAATCAACCCTCTTGTCTGTCATTAGTAATGCCAAACCTAAAATCGCAGACTATCAATTTACGACCTTGACCCCTAACTTGGGTGTGGTCAAACTCAATTACGACCAGGAGTTTATCGTAGCCGATATGCCAGGTCTGATTGAAGGAGCTTCGCAAGGGGTAGGCTTGGGGATTCACTTCCTCCGCCACATTGAGCGGACTAAAGTCTTGTTGCATGTCATTGACATGGCAGCGACTCATGAACGGGATCCCTTCCAAGATTACCTCGATATCATGCACGAGCTAGCTTCTTATCACGAGAAATTACTCTTACGTCCTATGGTCATTGTGGCCAATAAGATGGATCAGAGCCAGGCCCAAGAGAATTTACCTAGCTTCAAGCAGAAGCTAGAAGACTATTGTCAAAAAGAAGGCCTAGACTTGCCAGCTATTTTTGAAGTATCTGCTTGGCAAGCCAAGGGGCTCAAGACACTCTTGGCCTTTACCTATGACTTGGTCCAAAATTCTGACTTTATTCCTTTATTCGAGGAAGAGCCAGAAGAAGTGCATTACCAATTAGAAGAGGAAGTGCCATTCACCTTGACCAAGCTCGATGCGGGTTACTGGCAATTGTCAGGGGCTAAGATTGAAAAACTCTATGCCATGACCAATATGGCCCACGATGAGAGTGTGGCGCGTTTTGCCCGCCAATTGCGTTCCATGGGTGTGGACCAAGCCTTGCGTGAAGCAGGGGCCGAATCCGGTGATTTAGTCGATTTAGCCGGCTATCAGTTTGAATTCATGGATTAAGGGGAGGGGATGTGCATGACCGATAAAACATCTACCAAAAGTCCTCGTTTGGCCTTTTTCGACGGCTATCGTGGGGTCTTAATCCTCTTAATTCTGACCTATTATTTCTTCCAGCATATCTTGCCTGGGGGCTTTCTAGCTGTTAATGCCTTCTTAATGGTGGCAGGTTTCTTCGCCTTCCGTCATTTCTATACAGCCCCAACGCTAAGAAAATCAGTTTCTGTCCGGTCCTATCTCAAGTCTAGACTGGAACGGATTTTCTTTCCAACCTTGTTCATGGTCTTGCTGGTAGCAGCCTATATTGCCTTGTTTGCGCCGGATTATTTCTATAATTTGCGCAATATGGGCTTTTCTAGCCTTTTCTTCGTCAACAACTACTATCAGATTTTGTCCAACCAATCCTACTTTGTCCAGGCGGCCAATCCTAGTGCCTTTACCCATTTATGGTACATTTCCATCTATGCTCAGCTGATTCTTTTGACGCCTTTTGTGGTCAAAGTAGTCTATTCTTGGCATCGTAATCCGGCTACTGCTGCCATTATGTTGGTGACTCTATCCATTGCTTCTGCAGTGCTTCTAGGTTATCTCTACCAAGATGGGCAGGATCCAAGTCGGATTTATTATGATTTGTTGACGCGGGCCTTTGCCTTTACCTTTGGTGGGGCATTAGGGTATCTCTTCCCAGTACATCTCAAGCCAAAAGCTATATCCAAGCGTCAGCAACAAGTCTTTAACGGGATTGGGATTGCCAGTGTCATTCTGATGACCTTTATGTTGCTCTTTATGTATGGGACGCAACCCTTTGCCTATCGTTTTGGGATGCTACTATTCACTTTACTGTCCATGGTTTTTGTCATTGTCAGTCTCCATCCCTCTACTTGGCTACATAAGTTCTTAAGTCTGCCAGTCTTTACCTTCTTCGGTAAACGCAGCTTATCCTACTACCTATGGTTTTATCCGATTCACTTGGTCATTCCAGACCGTTTGAATGGCTTCCATAATATTTGGATTTCAGTCGGTGTTCAGTTCTTACTGATTATGTTGATGGCGGAAATCTCCTATCAACTCTTTGAACGTCGTCGCTTGATTTTGCCATTTGGTCAGGATTTCAACTGGAAACAAACCCAAGCGCGGGTGCGTTACCTGGTTCAGCACCGGGCTAGCCTTTGGGGCATTAAGACGCTGGCGATTAGCTATCTCTTAGTTTCAACTATTGGTTTAGTAGCTTTGGCTATTACGCCAGAACAGAAGAACAAGGCAGCCGATGAGTTAGCAACAGTCATCGAATCTAACCAAAAATTAGTGGAAGAGACCAAGGAGCCTGAAAGTCAGGAAACCAAGGTCATTAATAATATTGAAGGCCTAAACCGCCAAGAACTCCTACAAGCCAATGCCCTTGAAGTAACCTTTATTGGGGATTCCATCCTATTGGCTTCGGCTGATAAGGTAAAAGAAGTCTTTCCTAAGGCAATCGTTGATGGCCAGATTGGTCGTCAGCTTTACCAAAGTAACGAAGTGATTAATAGCCTTAAGGCCTCTGGTAAACTCAAGGGAACAGTAGTGACAGTCTTAGGTTCTAATGGGACCTTTACCGACGGTCAGCTTAATGACTATATTAATGCCATTGGGACGGACCGGGAGCAGTACTTTGTCACTTCTTCGGTTGATAAGGTCTGGGTAGAAGATGCCAATAATCGTCTCTTTGCTGCGGCTAATCGCTTCTCCAATGTCAAAGTGATTGACTGGCGAACCTTCGCTAAGGGCCACAATGATTGGTACTATGAGGATGGTATCCATCCAAACCCAACCGGCGCCTTGGAATTTGCTAAATTCGTTGCCAATCAAATTTCGCAAAATCGCTAATCGATTGGCAAGTCTAACAGAAAGGAAATGAGCATGAAGTTATTATTTTTAGGTACTGGGGCGGGTGTCCCAAGCCGCAATCGTAATGTGAGTGCTCTAGCCCTCAAACTCCTTGATGAACTCAATGAGGTTTGGTTATTTGATTGTGGTGAAGCCACCCAACATCAAATCTTAGAAACCTCGCTTAAACCTCGCAAAATCACTAAAATTTTCATTACCCACCTACATGGCGATCATATCTTTGGTCTGCCTGGTTTCCTTAGCTCGCGTTCCTTCCAGGGGGGCGATCAGCCCTTGACCCTTTACGGGCCACCGGGTATTAAGGACTTTGTCGAATCAGCCTTACGCTTGTCTAAATCGCGCCTCTTATATTCTCTAGAAATCGTCGAACTGTCACCTAAAGGAGGTCGTTTGGATTTAGGTAAGGGCTGGCTAGTTGATTATCAAGCTCTCAACCATGGTATTCTAAGCTTTGGCTACCGAATCATGGAGCCAAGAACCAGTGGCGAGCTCTTAGTAGATCGCTTGGCTCAGTATCAGATTCCTAATGGCCCGATTTTTGGTCAGCTTAAACGCGGTGAGGCTGTCACCTTAGCTGACGGCACCGTCCTTAACGGACAGGATTTTCTAGCGCCAGCCAGAGAGGGAAGAGTAGTCACCATCTTGGGAGATACCAAGACCTGTGATGCCATTCAAGAACTGGCTCAAGATGCTGATGCTTTAGTACACGAATGCACCTTTGAAGAAAGTGAAGCCCGAATGGCTGCGTCCTATCACCATTCGACTAGCCGTCAGGCCGCTCAAGTGGCACGGGCAAGTAATGTTAAAGCCCTCTATCTAACCCATATTAGCGCTCGCTATATGGGAAGAGACGCCAAACAATTAGAAGACCAAGCGCGCCGTATTTTTGAAGGAGCGAGACTGGTCTATGACTTTGATGAGTTTGATGTGATAGGAGGAGATAGCTCATGTCAAGAAACCTAGATAAGCAAGTCGTAATCATCACGGGTGCGACTAGTGGTATTGGCCAGGCTGTGGCCAACCAATTGGCCCAAGAGGGCTGTAAGCTAGTATTGGCTGCCAGACGTCAGGACCGCTTGCAGGCCCTTGCTCAGAAACTTCAAGAGCAGTGGGGTACAGAGGTTCTAGTCCAGATAACGGATATGTCTCAGCCTCAAGCGATTGAGGCATTGGTGGCGGCTACAATTGAAACCTTTGGTCGTATTGACATTCTATTCAGTAATGCGGGGTATGGAGACTTCCAAGCCTTCTCGGAAAATCAACCTCAGCAAGTAGTGGATATGTTCCAAGTCAATGTCTTCGGCATGATGTACTTGAGCCAGTTGGTGGCCATCCAGCAGTTAAACCAAGGTGGGCTAGGTCAAATTCACTTAGTAGGGTCTATTGCAGGGAAAATCCCGACCGCTATGACTAGCGCTTATGCAGCGTCTAAGGCGGCTATTATCGCTTATGCTGACGCCTTGAGACTGGAACTCTATGAGACAGCTATTCAAGTCTCCACCATTAACCCAGGCCCAGTTAAGACAGCCTTCTTCGACCGTTCGCCACAAATGCTAGCCTACGCCCAAGTAGTCGAGGCCTTCAGTCTTGAAGCAGATGAGCTGGCTAGTCGCATTGTAGCCAATATGAAACGCAAGCATGTCAAACGAGAATTGAATCTACCTTGGCAGTTAGCCTTTGCCTCAAAACTCTATCACTTATGCCCACAAGTCGGTGATTTTTTAGCTGCACGCTTGTTTAATTTGAAGGAGGAATAGCCCATGCGTCAACAATGGAAATTAATCTTAGGTGTCTGTGCCGTTATTCTAGTGGTAGTATTCGCTCTACAAAACGTTAATAATGTGCAGGTCACTTTCTTGTTCTTCCAAACCCAAATGCCTATGGTCTTAGTCTTATTGATCTCAATTTTGTTCGGCTTATTAATTGGTTTCTTGTCTTCTTTATCCAGTCACATGGCCAATCGTACAGCCATTAAGAACCTAAATAAGGAGCGCGATGCCCTCAGCAAAGAACAATCTAATTTTGAGACGACTAAGGCGGAATTAGAAGCCCAATATCAGGCTAATCTTGAAGAAAAGAATCAAGAAATTGCAAACCTTCAAGAAGCCTTAGCTGATTTGAAGACACAGCTTGAAGCCCAGTCTCAAAGCCAAATGCAAGAAGAAGAGACAAGTGACTTAGAGCTTGATTTGGATCAATCAGCCCAAGAACTTGAAGACAGTGTGGATGAATTTGAAGAGAGTTTGCAAGATGATGAGGATCCTCAGGTTTCGAGGGGGTAGAGCATGAACTTGACACACTATGAGTGGCACTACCGAAGCTTGCCGGACAATTGGCAAGACAAGGTGGCTGAATGGCAGCAAGCCGGTTTAGGCTATAGTGACACTTTTCTGCGGCTATGTTTGGCGCGTGGACTTGAGACTTTAGAAGAAATCAAGGACGCGACCAATCAGATGCCCCAAACCTTCCACGACGCATTCCTCCTTTATGACATGGACGGCGCTGTGGAAAGAATCCAAGTAGCCATTGAGGACCAAGAAGTCATCTTAATTTACGGTGATTATGATGCTGACGGCATAACCTCAACCTTGATTCTCTATGAGACCTTGGAGATGTTAGGCGCCCGGGTCATTTACTATGTTCCCAATCGCTTGGTTGATGGCTATGGGCCTAATTTGGCTCGCTACCAGGACTTTGTGGCACAAGGCGTTCAGTTGATTTTGACTTGTGATAATGGGGTGGCAGGTTTTGAAGCCATCGAATGGGCTATGCAGGCTGGTGTGGATGTTATTGTGACGGACCATCATGAGGTCCAAGCCAGCTTGCCTTCGGCATATGCTGTGGTGCATCCCAGACATCCACAAGGCCATTATCCCTTCCCGGATTTGAGTGGAGCAGGGGTGGCCCTGAAGTTGGCCACAGCCTTATTAGGCGAAGTACCAACTGAGTTAGTGGAGTTAGCAGCCATTGGGACAGTCAGTGATGTAGTCTCCCTGCGTGACGAAAATCGGACCATTGTCTTGAGCGGTCTCCAGCTCATGCGTGATACCATGCGCATTGGCTTGCGCTTACTGCTTGAAGAAGAGCAAGTCGATATGGAAAACTTGACGGCTGACACGATTGGTTTTACCATTGGACCTCGGCTCAATGCGATTGGCCGTTTGGGAGACCCGACTCCGGCTTTAGAACTGCTTAAAACCCAGGATGAGGAAGAAGCCCAAGAACTATTAGCGTTAATTAATGAAAAAAACCAAGAACGTAAGGACTTGGTAGCTAATATTATGGATCAGGTTAGCCAAAGACTGGGACAGGGACCGATTCCTCCTATAATTATTGAGTCAGACCCTAGTTGGCCAGCTGGGGTTGTGGGGATTGTGGCCGGTCGCTTGAGCGAACACTACCAACGTCCAGCCCTAATCTTCCAGTATCAGGCAGATAAAGGTCAATACAAGGGGAGTGGACGTTCGACAGAAGCTGTCCATCTCTTTGACTGGTTGACAGATATTAAGGAGCACCTGGCCCAATTTGGTGGCCATGCTCAGGCGGCAGGTATGACAGTTAATCAAGATCAATGGCAAGACTTTGTCACAGCCCTGCATGCCAAGGCTCAAGCTCAAGCAGTAAGTGAGCCTAGAAAAGCACCCTTGACCATTGATTTGTCCTTGAAACTTTCGGAAGTAGGGACTGATTTTATCCAAGAAGTCCAGTTACTGGGTCCCTTCGGTATGGATAATGATAAGCCAGTCTTTGCCTTTGAGGAGGCCAAGCTCAACCAAGTGCGATTGATTGGGACTAATGGTCAGCATGCTAAACTAGTCCTAGGACAGGATGGGCAAGAGCTTAATGCCATTGGCTTTGACTTTGCAGATCGTATGCGAGATAGACAAGTAGGAGATAGTTTGACGGCCGTAGGTTATTTGGACTTAAACAAATGGCAGAATCGGGTCAGCCCTCAATTGCTCCTGTCTGATCTTGGGGTCTCAGGTGCTGCCTGGTATGACTGGCGAGCCAGTGGTCAACAAGGCCGCCTCTGGCAACTGGATCAAGTGGTCTATCTTTGTCAGCGTCAAGCAGTCAAGGCTCAAGTCAGTTCCCGCCTTCAGCCCGGTTCGGCTCTGATGACTTATCAAGAAGCTCAAGAGGCCAATCTTAGCCATTATCAAGGCTTGGTGCTCTTAGAGCCACCCAAGCAAATGGCGGATTTGGACCAACTGCTACTTGCTCAGGACTGGCAGGCCTTCTACTTGGTGCTTTATGCCCAAGAATCTAAGTATCTGGCAGGTTTGCCGCAACGTGCTGACTTTGCTAAACTCTATCGCTGGTTAGTCAGTCAGGAACCCTTCAATTTGCGGGCTAGATTAGCTGAAATCAGTCAAGGACTGGCCATTAATCCAGTTCAACTCAAATTAATGTTTCATGTTTTCTATGAAGCAGGTTTTGTATCTATTGAAGCGGGGCAAGTGGCAGTCCAAGAGGCGAGTCGCCATCAGAACACTAACTTGGAAGAAACTGCTGCCTACCGGGCTTATCAAGCTGCTATGGACAGCGAAGAAGCCTTAGTCTTTGCCACCCTCGACCAAATAAAAGAATATGTTAAAAGAATTAGGAGTTAAGTCATAATGGAATTGAAAAATTATATTGCTAAAGTCATGGACTATCCAAAAGAAGGCATTGTTTTCCGTGATATTACCCCTCTCATGGCAGACGGTCCAGCTTACCACGAATCAGTTAAACAATTAGTGGACTACGCTCGTGAATTACAAGTAGATGTGATTGTAGGGCCAGAAGCGCGTGGCTTTATCGTAGGCTGCCCAGTTGCTTATGAATTAGAGATTGGTTTTGCCCCAGTTCGTAAGAAAGGCAAATTACCCCGCCCAACGGTCGATGTGGACTATGAATTGGAGTATGGTACCGCAACTTTAACCATGCACGAAGACGCCATTAAACCAGGCCAACGTGTCCTCATCACCGATGACCTCTTGGCAACAGGTGGGACCATTAAAGCCTCTATCGACCTAGTTGAAAAATTAGGCGGCGTTGTCGTTGGTTGTGCCTTCCTAATTGAACTCGTTGACTTAAACGGGAAAGAAAAATTGGCAGGCTACGACTACAAGGCTTTAATGCAATACTAAAAGCATCAAAAATATGCCCCCAGTCTTAGACTGAGGGCATGGCTATAAGAGACTTAGAAATAACGGTAAAGCGAGACAACCTTACCCAGGATAGTCACCTGAGGCAGAATGATATCGTCCATGTGGTCATTTTCTGGCCGTAAGATGACGTAATCGGACTTCTTGAAGAAGGTCTTACAGGTGGCTTCATTATCCTCGGTCATAGCAACCACGACGTCACCATTATTGGCGCTTGCTTGACGGCGGACCGTGATGTAGTCCCCATCAAGAATGCCAATATTAACCATGGATTCACCCTTAATTTCTAGCATGAAGAGTTCGCTAGGTTCATAGCGCTCTAAGCCAGGTGGAATAGGGTAGTAATCTGTGGCATGTTCGATGGCCAGAATAGGCGCACCAGCAGCAACTTGACCTAGCAAGGGAATTTGTTGGGGTTGAATACCCAAGGCTTCCTGGGCTAGGGGAGAAAGTTCGATGGCTCGAGTCTTGCTGGCGTCACGAATAATATAACCAGCCCGTTCTAAACGTGCTAGATGGCCGTGTACAGTTGAAGTAGAAGCAAGTCCTACTGCTGCACCGATTTCCCGAACAGTAGGGGGATAGCCGTTGGCTACAATGGCCTCATGGATACATGAGAGTATGGTTAATTGTTTAGTGGATAATGTCGTCATGTCCTCACCTTCCTTATATCTTAAGCCTATTATAGCACACCTATTGTCCAAAATGCAAACGAATGTTCGTGGAGGTATCCAATGTTATCACCAGAAAAAATTGAGCGCATCAATGTCTTAGCACGTAAGAAGAAAAGTGAGGGTTTAACCCCTGAAGAAGCCCAAGAACAAGCGGCTTTACGCCAAGAATACTTGGCTAGCTTACGCCATGGCATGCGCAATCATATTGAAGGTATGAAGATTGTCGACCAAGAGGGGACCGATGTGACTCCTGACAAACTCAAACAGATTCAAAAAGAAAAGAAAATTCATAACCGTCATTTAGAAGATTAGACTAGGCTTTTGACGGAAAGTTGTGTAAAATAGAAGAGTAATATGAAAAGAAAGTGAGGAGAAGGCAGTGCAAACATGGATTTGGTTAATCATTGTCGTAGTCGCCTTAATCGGCGGATTTGTTGGTGGCTTCTTTATGGCGCGCCGTTACATGATGAAATACTTTAAGGAAAACCCACCGATTGATGAGCGCATGATTACACAAATGATGGCTTCAATGGGGCAAAAACCATCTAAGAAGAAGGTTCAGCAGATCATGGCCCAAATGAAGGTACGTCAATAATCAAAAGAATTTAAGTCCGCCTAGTGGTGGACTTTTTCTTATCCAGGTGCTTTACTTACAGATGAAAAGTCCCAGCAAACGTGGTACACTATAAGAGTATTGAAAGTCAAATTGAGGAGGAAGCTCTATGTCTATTATCAAGGAAAATTTCGACAAACTCATTGCTGAGAAAGAACTACCAGCTGAATACTTGGAGATTGAGGGAGGTCACCATCTCTATCGTTTCCGTTTTGGCGTAACCCCAGTACGTGACTTGATTGTGGAAGTCATCGTTCAAAATTCAGATTTACCTTATTGTGATGCTCAAGTTATCTACCGCCATGTTCATATGCTGAAAGACTATAAGCAACGTGCGCAGGCCTTGGAATTGATTAACGAGTTAAATGAAACTCGCACCGGTTATTTTGCCCTTTATTTAGCGGGTGATGGGGAAATCTTCCAACGCAACTTGATGCGCGCTAGCGTGGACCCACAACCGCTCTATGAAACCATTGTCTATGGTTCAGCGATTGCGAAGGATATGGTAGAAGCCTTAACTGCTGGCTTAGGACCTTCTGCTGAGGTGTAAAACTTCATGCTGACGTCTTTTGTTCGCTCCAGTCAAGGACAAAGAATCCTGTCCGGCGTCGTATTATGGCTTTCAGCCCTTTGTTTTGCAGTTGCCCTCAACTTATTCTATGTTCCTAATCTGATTTTTTCTAATGGCGTGCCTGGTTTGGCGCAAATTATCTTGGCCATCTTCAAGGATACGCCCCTAGCGAATCTCTTAACGGCCGGTAATCTCTATTTCATTCTCAATATTCCCTTGATGATTTTGAGTTGGCTCTATCTAGGACGGCGTTTTTCAATCTTGACCGTGACCAGTATTTTCCTGTCCACCTTAGTAAGTAACTGGGTGCCGATTCAACAAGTGACCGATAATACCTTGTTAGCTGCAATCGCTGGTGGGGTGATTTCGGGTATCGGGGTCGGCCTCTTGATTAAGTTTGGTATGTCCAGTGGAGGCTTTGATATTATTGCCCTCTTGATTGCTAAGAAAACAGGGCGCAATGTCGGCTTTATGTCCTTTTTGACCAATGGTTTGGTCATAGTAGGAGCTGGTTTCCTCAATAGTTGGGAGTATGCTCTCTACAGTTGCATTGCCATCTTTATTGCAGGCATGGTCATTGATGCTATCCATACAGGTGAGCAACGTTTGACTGCTTTTGTGATTTGCCAAGACCCTAACCGAGTGGTCAAGGCCATTCAGGAACGGGTCATTCGTGGCGTCACTCTCTTAGAAGGGCAGGGTGCCTTTTCGCATCAGCCTAAGCAAGTCCTAATGGTAGTCTTAAGCCGTTATGAACTCTATGATTTGCAGCAAGCGGTGCTTTCGGTTGATTCCCAGGCCTTTATTAACGTGGTCCAGTCCACCATGGTGACCGGTAATTTCTTAAATCGTCAACAACAGGCCGACTTGAGAAAAGAAACAGTTATCTAATGATCAAATCCCTTCTGATAGTTTCAGAGGGGATTTTTAGTTTAAATCGTTTCAATCAGAGGCAGAGTTTGTTATAATATAGTGGAATTTGAAGACAGGAGGGCTTGGCATGGCTGACTTAAGTAAGGTACCTGCGCACGTTGCGCTCATTATGGATGGGAATGGCCGTTGGGCTAAGAAACGTTTCCTACCTCGGGTGGCAGGACACAAAAAAGGTGTCGATACCATCAAGAAAATCACTAAACGTGCTAATCAACTGGGCGTTAAGATGCTGACGGTCTATGCCTTCTCAACCGAGAACTGGAAACGACCTGAACAAGAAGTCAGCTTCTTAATGAAGTTGCCTAAGGAGTTCTTTGCCAAGTTTGTGCCTGAATTACTGGAACAGAATGTGCGGATAGAGACCATTGGCGATTTGGAAGGCCTACCTGAAGGGACACGCAAAGTACTCAAGCAAGCTATTGCCGATACAGCTCATTGTACTGGCCTGATCTTGAACTTTGCCATCAACTATGGCTCTCAAGACGAAATTAGTCATGCAGTTCAGGCCTTAGCCCGTCAGGTAGCTGAGGGCACTTTGAAGCCGGAAGACATCACCCCTGACTTAATTGGTCAAAATCTAGAAACCGCCAAGTTTGGGGCCTTAGCCAATCCGGACTTGATTATCCGGACCAGTGGGGAAGAGCGTCTCAGCAACTTCCTACTCTGGCAGGCGGCTTATAGTGAGTTCTATTTCACTGAACGCCTATGGCCTGATTTTGATGAAGGCGATTTTGACCAAGCCCTAGCGGTCTATGCCAACCGACAACGACGATTTGGAAAGGTGTTGGATACTGAATGAAAGTAAGAGTGATCAGCGCCCTGGCGGCCTTAGCCGTCCTAATTCCGGTTGTAGTGGTAGGGGGCAAGGTCTTTACGGGCATGTTCTTAATTTTAGGGATTATGGCCCTCTTTGAATTAGCTAATATGAAGAAGATTGAATACTTCAACTTGGTTGGGGTCATTGCGACCATTGCCGTTGCCCTTATGATTCTGCCCAGTAACTACCAATCTGCCTTGATTCCAGGTCTGAAATTTACCTATCTCTTCTATATTTGCTGTATGCTGCTTTTAGTCCTAACGGTCTACGAGTACAAGACCTTTAATATTGAGGAAGCGGCCTTATTGATTTTTGGCGCCCTCTATATAGGCTATGGCTTCCGTTACTTGATTGAGTTACGACAAATTAGTTTGGACTTAGTTATTTTCCAATTTGCTATTATTTTTGCAACGGATTCTGGGGCTTATATCGTTGGCCGACGTTTCGGCAAGCATAAGCTAGCGCCTCAATTGAGTCCTAATAAGACTATTGAAGGTTCGCTGGGTGGAATTGTCAGTGCAGTCGTCATCGCAGTGCTCTATAATTACTTCTTCGACCCACATTTGGGTGGTTCGGAACACTATATTTTACTAGCCATGGCCTTGTCAGTTTTAGGTCAGCTGGGAGATTTAGTAGAGTCAGCCTTTAAGCGGCATTTTGGGGTCAAGGACTCTGGCAAGTTCCTGCCGGGCCATGGCGGTGTCTTAGATCGCTTTGACTCAACCCTTTTTACCAGCTTTCTACTCATGACCTGGTTTAACTGGTTAAAATAGTCCTCATGTCAACCAAACTCTATCTTTTGAGTTTGGTTGACTATTTTTGCATTATGGGCCTAATTAGGGTATATTTAAGAGGTTAAGTTAAGCAAATTTTTGAATTGAAATAGATAAAGGAAGTTGACCATGCAAGCATTGATTGTCTTTTTACTTGTTTTTACAGTTATCGTAAGTATTCATGAATTCGGCCATTTTTACTTTGCCCGTAAGGCTGGTATCCTAGTGCGCGAATTTGCCATTGGGATGGGGCCTAAGCTTTTCAGCCATCAGGGCAAGGACGGCGTACTCTATACCATTCGCATGATTCCCCTAGGAGGATATGTTCGTCTAGCAGGGCTAGGTGAGGATCAAGATGCAGTTCAAGCCGGTATGCAAGTAGGCCTTGTCCTGAATGAAGCCGGGCTAGTGACCCGCATTAATACCTCGAAAGTGGCCCTTGAAGACGAAGTGCCAGTGCAAGTGGATCAGTTGGATTTAACAGATGCCATGACTATTACGGGCTTACCGCTCGGCAGTCAAGACTTAGTTACCTATCAAGTGGATCACAAGGCCCGCATCATTGAAGCAGACGGGTCTAGTATCCAAGTGGCACCGCGTCAAGTCACTTATGGCGCCGCTAAGCCATGGGCTAAGTTCATGACCAATGTAGCGGGACCTATGAATAACTTTATCCTCTCTATTTTAATCTTTGTTGTAGTGGCCTTTGTCCGCCCAGGTGGAGTACCGGTTGAGGCCAATGTCTTAGGTTATATTGAACCAGATTCGCCTGCTGCACAAGCAGGTCTGCAGTCAGGTGACCGGATTGATGCCATTGGGGAAAGCAAGGTTTCCAACTGGCGTCAAATGGTGCAAGCTATTCAATCCAAGCCAGGTCAAACGGTAGATTTCTCTGTCCATCGTGGTGACCAAGACTTGACATTGCCAGTTGCTATCCGGGCGGACAAAGTGGAGCAAGCAACTATTGGGAGAATTGGCGTAGCGCAACCAGTAACTCAAGATATCTGGGCCAAAATAGCATATGGCTTCACCGCAACTTGGTCTCAAATTACGGGTGTAGCAGCAGCTATTGTAGGTATCTTCCTTCGTGGCCTCAACCTCAATCAGTTTGGTGGGCCCGTGGCAATTGCTCAAATTACCTCTAAAGCAGCCTCTGAGGGGATCATGCCTGTGCTATTCCTAACTGGCTTGTTGTCAGCTAATATTGGCGCCTTCAACCTATTGCCAATTCCTGCCTTGGATGGTGGTAAGATTGTCCTTAATGCCATTGAGGGTGTGCGAGGCAAGCCCCTATCACAAGAAAAAGAAGGGGTTTTAACCATCATTGGGGCCCTAATCTTGGTGGCCTTTATGTTGGCTGTCACCTGGAATGATATCAGTCGACTCTTCCCACAATAGTCTTGAATAAGAGATCTACCCAGGGTAGGTCTCTTTTTAGCGTGGCCATCAGGTGATTTTAGAGGGGGCTTATGCTATAATAAAAAGGTATGCAAATCACCGTGGACGGAGGGAACTTATGGCCAAGAATCGCCAATTATTCGAACATCTATTGGACCAAATTGGGCTGCAGGACGCAGACATGCTGGCCCAACTATCCCAGACTCAAATCGAATCTGTTAAGGTTCACGCTAAGTCTGGTGAATGGCATTTTACCTTAAGTCAGGTAGAACGTCTCCATCCTCACGTCTATGAAGCCCTTCTGCACCATATGCGTCTAGCCTTCGAGGGCATTGCCAAGACTGAAGTCTGGTGGAATTATCAAGCACCGACTAAACTAGATGAGAGTCAAATGCTAGATTACTGGCAATCCATTTTAGGGGTAATGGGCCAGGAGTCGAGCTTTATTAAGCGCGCTTTGGCTAATGCTACTTATCAGGTCAAGGATGGCCAAATCCAAGTTGGCTTGGCGACTGAAGATCAAGTTCAGGTGGTTAAAACCCGCTATGACCAAGCCTTCAAACTCAAACTGGCCCAAAACCAATTGAATGACTGGGAACTAGTCTACCTAGTAGATGATCAGGTAAGTGAACAAGCTAAGCTACAAGCTCAGCAGCATCTGGCTTCTGAGATTGAACGCGAGCGGCAGGAATTGGCTCAATTAGAACAACGACGCCAAGAACAAAGCAAGGTAGTTGTAGAGAATAGCGACATTCCTCAAATTGGTAAGGACATCCCAGATACGCCAGCTATTTCGATTCAGGAAGTCTACGACAATCCCTTTAATCAGATTATTGAAGGTTATATTTTTGACTATGAAGTCCGCGAACTCCGCTCAGGTTCCCAGCTCATGATTATGAAGGTGACCGACTATACTTCCTCCATTACGGCTAAACTGATGGCAGGGCGTAACATTAAGAAGGAATCCTTTGGCCTCTTCAAAAAGGGGGATTGGGTCCGTCTGGAAGGTAGCCTTAAGTCTGATAACTTTACGGGAGAGATGGATTTCTCGCCGCGTAGTATTCGCAAAATCTCCAAGGCCTCACGTCAAGACCAGGGGGTGGACGGCGCTAAGCGGATTGAGTTGCATTTGCACTCTAATATGAGTCAAATGGATGCTACCAATAAAGTAGGGGATTTGATTGCCCAAGCAGCTGCCTGGGGCCATTCGGCTATTGCCATTACCGACCATGCGGGCGCTCAGGCCTTTCCTGATGCCTATGCGGCAGGTAAGAAACATGGTATTAAGGTTCTCTACGGGATTGAAGCCAATGTGGTCAATGACGGTGAACCGATTGCCTATAATCCACAAGCCATTGACTTAGATCAGGCGACCTATGTTGTCTTCGACGTGGAGACCACGGGTCTGTCTTCTGTCTATGACCGCATCATTGAATTAGCAGCGGTTAAAATGCGGGATGGCGAGGTCATTGATACTTTCGAAGCCTTTATCAATCCGGGTTATCATTTGTCGGCCATGATTACCGAATTGACTGGAATCACGGACGCTATGTTAGCCGATGCGCCACCAGAAGCAGAGGTCATGGCGCGCTTCGCTAAATTTTCCAAAGATACCATTCTCGTGGCTCACAATGCGAGCTTTGATATGGGCTTCCTCAATAAGACCTATGCGCGTCTGGGCATGACAGTACCTGATCAGCCCGTTATTGATACGCTGGAGCTGTCACGTTTGGTTAACCCTGACATGCGTTCCCATCGTTTGAATATCTTGGCTAAACATTATGGCGTGACCTTGGAACAACACCACCGGGCCGTTTACGACTCTGAGACAACTGGTTATGTCTGCTACAAGCTATTGGATCAAGCCAAAGAACAATACGGTATGGTCCGTCATGACCAGCTCAATGAACAAGTAGGGAAAGGGGACAGCTATAAACAGGCTCGACCTTTCCATGCTACCTTGATTGCTAAAAACCAAGAAGGGCTTAAAGATCTCTTTAAGTTAATTTCAGCCTCCAACGTTCAATACTTCTTCCGCGAACCTCGTATTCCACGTAGCTTGTTGACCAAGTATCGGGACAATCTCTTAGTTGGGACAGCTTGTTCCAATGGGGAAGTCTTTACTGCCATGATGCAAAAGGGCTACGATGAAGCGGAGAAGCTGGTAGATTTCTATGATTACATTGAACTCCAACCTAAGTCGGTCTACGGTCCCTTAATCGAGACGGAATTAATTCGTAGCGAAACTGACTTAGAAACCATCATGAAAGAAATGGTCCGTCTGGGTCAAGACAAGAACAAGCTAGTAGTGGTAACAGGAGATGTCCACTACTTGGAACCTAAGGATGCTATTTACCGCGAGATTCTCTTGCGTTCCATGAAGATTAATGCCAATCGGACCTTGCATCTGCCGCCTGTTCATTTCCGCACGACAGATGAGATGATGGCAGAATTCGACTTTATGGGGCGGGACCAGGCCTATGAGCTTGTCATCACCAATCCTCAGAAGATTGCCGACATGGTGGAAGAAGTTGAAGTTATCAAGGACAAACTCTATACGCCAAATATTCCTGGCGCCAACGAAGAGATTACTGAACTCTCCTATAAACGAGCTAGGGAGCTCTACGGCGATTCTCTGCCTGAGATTGTAGAGAAGCGGATTGAAAAGGAACTTAAGTCCATTATTGGTAATGGTTTTGCCGTTATTTATCTGATTTCGCAGAAGTTGGTCCACAAGTCGGTTTCTGACGGTTATCTCGTGGGTTCCCGGGGTTCGGTGGGCTCTTCCTTAGTGGCGACCCTGACGGGTATTACGGAGGTTAACCCACTAGCTCCACATTATTATTGTCCAAACTGCCAATATTCGGAGTTTATTGCTGACGGTTCGGTTGGTTCGGGTTATGACTTGCCAGCCAAAGACTGTCCTCACTGTGGCCACGCCCTTAACAAGGATGGGCAGGATATCCCATTCGAAACCTTCCTTGGCTTCTATGGCGACAAGGTACCCGATATTGATTTGAACTTCTCTGGGGCCTATCAACCGCGCGCCCACGCCTACACCAAGGAACTTTTTGGGGAGGACTATGTCTATCGGGCAGGAACCATTTCGACGGTTGCGGAACGCACTGCCTTTGGTTATGTCAAAGGCTATCTAGAAGTAGCCCAACAATTCCTACCACAAGCTGAGAAGGAACGTCTAGCGAAAGGAATTGAAGGGGTCAAACGCACGACCGGTCAGCATCCGGGCGGGATTATTGTTATTCCAGACTATATGGATGTCTATGACTTTACGCCTATTCAATATCCTGCCGATGAAGTGACAGCCGAATGGCGGACTACCCACTTCGACTTCCATTCCATTCACGATAACGTGCTCAAGTTAGATATTCTAGGGCACGATGATCCAACCGTTATTCGTATGTTACAAGACTTATCAGGGATAGATCCTAAGACAATTCCACCAACCGATCCGGATGTCATGAAAATCTTTTCCAGTCCCGAAGTTCTAGGGGTAACACCAGAGCAAATCTTCTCTAAAACAGGTACGCTAGGGATTCCTGAGTTCGGGACAGGCTTTGTACGAGGTATGTTGGAAGAATCCAAACCAGCGACCTTTGCCGAGCTACTGCAAATTTCAGGTCTCTCTCACGGGACCGATGTTTGGTTGGGGAATGCCCAAGAGTTAATTAAGAACAAGATTGCGCCTCTTGCTAAGGTAATCGGCTGTCGTGACGATATTATGGTCACCCTGATTTACTATGGTTTAGAGGACGGCTTAGCCTTCAAGATTATGGAGTCCGTCCGTAAAGGGAAGGGGATTCCAGAGGATTGGCAGGCAGAAATGCGGGCCAAGAAGGTGCCTGAATGGTATATTGATTCCTGTTTGAAGATTAAGTATATGTTCCCTAAAGCCCACGCGGCGGCCTATGTCCTCATGGCCTTGCGGGTTGCTTACTTCAAGGTTCACATGCCTATTATGTACTATGCTGCTTACTTCTCAGTGCGGGCAGATGACTTTGACATTGTGGCCATGCACCAAGGGAAGGAAATGGTTAAGCGCCGTATCAAGGAAATCAATGATAAGGGCTTTGATGCTTCGGTTAAGGACAAGAACCTCTTAACGGTCTTAGAATTGGCTAATGAGATGTTGGAGCGTGGCCTTAGCTTCCAAATGATCAGTCTAGAGAAATCTGATGCCGACCGCTTTATCATTGAGGGCAATAGCCTGATTCCGCCTTTCCGGGCTGTACCTGGTTTGGGTGCCAACGTGGCCCAACAGATTATTAAGGCGCGTCAGGAAGCCCCATTCCTGTCTAAAGAGGACTTGCAAAAACGCGGCAAGGTCTCAAAGACCATCCTTGATTACTTGACTGAACATGGTGTCCTTAATGGCCTACCTGACTCGGATCAACTCAGTCTCTTTTAATGTATGACAACGTCTGCCTAGTGGCAGGCGTTTTTTACTGTTTTGACACCTCCTTGTAATATAGGCAGGTTTGCTTCTTCATAGATTTGCTATCCTTTAGTCGTCCTATTTGCAATTGTGTATCACTATATTTAATCTGATTTAGAACAGCAAACTGGCAACTAGCCTGCAGAAACGCTAGGTGTAAGGGGATACGGATATGTGTAATGTTCCTCTTTTTTAAAGAGATACTTTATGATTTTAGATATATAGGAGTAAATCTAGCCTATAAATGAGAAAACATCTCACAAATATTAGTATAAAATTTACAGCAAGTAAGAGGGGTTTAAGTTACAGCTTATTTCTCTTTAAGCCTAAATCTATGTCTTACAAAGCTTGGTATATAGCGTAAAGCAAGGTTTTTTACAGGTGTTAAGTATGTTTCAGTCTAGTGAAGAAAGCCCTAATAGCATTGTGAGGCTATAAATTTCTAGATATAATAGAGGCATAACTTAAAAAAACATTGGAGGTTTTATAATGAAGCACACCAATACGGTTTATCGCTATGCGATCCGTAAGCTCAAAGTCGGCACTGCTTCAATCGCAGTAGCGGCCTTGATGTTCCTGGGTTCTGGGAATAACCTAGTTAACGCAGCAGATTTGAACCAAGAATCAGCTTTCGTTGCCAATGCAGGTTCATCAGAAATTGAGCAAATAGAAGAGAAGCTTCCGAGTCAAGGGCTCCCTAACTCTGACTTAGATGTGGACACTAAGGCACTGGAAGCAGACAAATCGCCTGTAACCAATACTGAACCCGTTGAAATCAACACCCCCGTTCCGGTAGAAGAAGCAGAATCTATTGCCTCTGAACTAGCTAATTTAGATTTGCCTGAGGATGTAGAATCACAAGATTCAGCGACTCAAGAGGCAACAATTAAGGCTTTGGCTAAGGATGTTTCAGATGCAAAAGAAAATCCAGCAGAAGAAGCGTCAAGTTCAGACCAAAAAGCAAGTTTGGCAGAAGCAGAATCAACTATAGCTAAGCAAGCCGCGGTAGTTAATGGTGCCAATGAGGCGGAAGAAGTTAAACCATTGGCTAATGCTAACAATACTTCTGATAACAAGCTTGTCTTGCCTCCTGGCTTTACACCAGATTTATTTAAGGAAGGGGCTTATACAGCTAGTCAGATTGACGCAATTGCTAAACCTGGCCGTGCCCTTAACACCTATAAGTCAAATGAAGCTGACAAGAATCGTATTGTTGATGTCAACAACTTGACTGAGGAACAACGTAAAGAGTTATCTCTCTACATTGCTAACTTAATCAACCCAATCCGTCAACAATTTGGCAAACAACCTTTTAAGGTTAACGCAGGTTCTTTGAACGCGGCACAGAAGGTTGCTAATGCTTACCAAGAAGATAACTGGTATGCTTGGACTAATAGCCATGACGTCAATGCAACGACACGTGCCTTGGCTAATGTGGCCAATGGTTGGGGTGAAAACTTAGCAACCATTAGTCCAAATACGACGACCATGGATTCACTTAAGCAACAATTCCATTACCAAACTGTTTGGATGCTTTTCGATGATAGCCATGCTAACTTCGGACACGCAAGAAACTTCTTGCTCTTCGAAAACCCATATGGTAACAAGGATGTCTACTTAGGGGTTGCGACCAACCGTGCGGGGGCGAACGACAGTAGCAAGTTTGGTACCCAGTACTATACCATGTTCGCACCAAAAGATGGCGCGACTGAGTTTACGCCTGGTAATGACTACTCAAACGATAGTCAACCAACACAACCGACTCAACCAACTGAGCCAACTCAGCCAACGCAACCGACTGAACCAACTCAGCCAACACAACCGACTGAGCCAACTCAGCCAACGCAACCGACTGAGCCAACTCAGCCAACGCAACCGACTGAACCAACTCAGCCAACACAACCGACTGAGCCAACTCAGCCAACGCAACCGACTGAACCAACTCAGCCAACACAACCGACT
>NZ_DBHIRJ010000003.1:0-81607 GCF_057275535.1 Abiotrophia sp. | reverse complement strand
CTCAGCCAACGCAACCGACTGAACCAACTCAGCCAACACAACCGACTGAGCCAACCCAGCCAACGCAACCGACTGAGCCAACCCAGCCGACACAACCAACTGAACCAACTCAGCCGACACAACCAACGACTCCAACAGTTCCAACCCAGCCAGAACAACCGAACAAACCTGGCGATAATAATGGAACAGGTCAGAATGATAAGCAAGACCCAAGTCAAAATGATGGGACTAGCCAAATGCAAGGCCAAAACGATCCAGCTGATAAGGCGACTTCAACCACTCCGAACATGGTAGCGCCGAAAGCAGGTCAGGCTCAAGCAGATGGTAAGCAACTGCCAGATACAGGTGAAAGCTCCAACCTCATTATTATTGGAGCGGCCATCATCAGTGCCTTAGCAGGGCTTGTGCTCATGGCCTTAAGACGTCGTAAAATCTAATATTGAGAAAAAGACAGCTTTTTGGCTGTCTTTTTTCTTTTCAAACGCCAATGTTAACAATATGTCAGAGAGGTAAAGTTTGAATATTATATCGGGTTTTTGGTGGGTTTTATAGCCAGAGATTGCTATAATAGGAAATAGAATACAAGAACAATAGTGAGGAGGATAGCCTGATGAAAGACAAAATCAACCATTTTGCCATTCGTAAATTAAGTATGGGGATAGCATCTGTTGCGGTTGCTTCCTTTATTTGGTTAACTTCCTTGACTCATCAGACACATGCTCAGGAGCAGAAGTCTGCCTATACTTCTGGCAATTCTTCTGACCAAGGCCAGAGTATAAGCCTGGCTGAGTCTGTAGAAAGTCACGAAGTAAGTGAGAATTTAAGCGGTGATAGCCAAACTCAAATGAACCAAGCTACTTTGAACTTACCTGAGGGTTATACCGAAACAGAACTTAAGCAGGCTAGTCCTAATTTAAGTCAGAGTGGTCAAATCGGGTTAGAAGGAAATAAATCTTACCAACCTAGTCAAGCTGAGACTGACTCCTTAATATCCTCGGAAGGGCTCCAAGCCAAACAGGCATTGGAATTAAGCCAATGGGTAGCTAAGCTGATTAATCCTATACGCACAAGTTGGGGTCATCAAGCTTATCAGGCAGATTCTAGCTTACAAGCAGCTAGTCAAAGCTTATCAGATCGTTATCAAGCTAAGAATTGGGATCCTGTCACGCAAGGGCCTCTAACACAGCTAGAGCAAGAAAGTTTAGGTGAGCTGTCAACTTCTGTCAAACACTACTGGTTGAGCTTTAACACGCCTAAGGCAATTGAGAATATAGGACAACTCAAGCAAGTCATCCATCAACAGCTTTTGAGCGTCTTATTCCAAGGACAAGCCGATAACTATCAAGGTGCCCGGTATTTATTAAGTTTAGACAGTGCGGTTGCAAGTCGTCAACCTAGCTTGGCGCTTACCCTGAACAAGGCAGCTAGAAGGGACCAGACTAGTGTATACCTTATGTCTTTGACTTTTCTAACCCCTCCGAAAGAGGCTGGCCCTGTTCAAACTGATAGTTCTTCAGATTCTGGTCAATCGTCAGATTCTAGTCAACCAGAGTTTCCTACTAATCCAATTCTTCCGCAGGATCCTATTCTCCCTACAGACCCAATTACTCCACCAGATCCTGTCTTGCCGACTGATCCGCTTAGCCCACAAGACCCTGTAATACCACAACCAGAGCCCCCTCAAGAAGTAAGTAAACCCGAGCCGAGTCAAGAACCTAGTCAACTAGAGCAAGCTCCAGACCAGTTGGATCAACGTCCGCGTCGAGATTTGCCAAGCCTGGTGGAAAAGGGCAATCTCATGGCACAAAAACAGCAAGCAAGTAGTGAATCGCATGAAGAAGCAGAAGAATCAAGTTCAAGCTCGACTCAGCTTTCGCATTCTTCGTCTGTTAGTGCAAGTTCTTCAGTGGAAATGTCAGAGCGTCCTACAGTAAGTAGCTCAGAACCTGATTTGCAAAGTTCTAGCCAAGATGATGGTTATTGGTTACTACTCGGGGGTGTCTCTGCTGTAGCAGCAGCTGCTGGTCTTATCTACCTCAAACAAGTTGAAATTAGACGACGCCAGGGATAAATTAAGTATTGTCTGACTAGAGAGTAAGCACTTTCTAGTCTTTTTTAGAATGACTTGTAGATGAGTGGCAACTTTGTTATAATAATATCAAGTTCTATGAAATGAGGTATAGGATATGAAGCAAAAATTCGCAATTCTTTTGGCTGTGGTAGGTTTAGGCATGAGTCAACCTTTGGCCCTTATTCAGGCTAGCGAAAGTAGTGATTTGGCTAGTAGCACAGGCAACAATCGGCAAGATGAATCTCCTTCTAAGGAAAAAGGTTCACGACAAAATCCCATTCCTTTAGGAGAGGCCTTAGACTATGAGAAGAAGTCTCGTGACGGATCCAAGAGCCAGCTTTCCTTTACCATTCTTGAATCTTGGCGGGGCAAGAAGGCTGAGAATCAATTGCAGGAGCTAGCGCCATCCTACCAGCCCAACCGTCAGCCTTTGGATGATGACCAAGAGATTCTCTTATTGCATCTAAAACTAGCTTACAAGTCGGGCGATGAAAATCATCAAGAGTTTACTCACGCCGGTATCATCAATCCCTTCTTCGATTTGTCTGGGAGCGGGATTCCAAATGAATATGTCGCCGACTTGCCAGACCATTTGGCCTTTGATATGTTGTCTTTATATCCTGGTAATGAGCATGAGGGGTATTTGGTCGCAATTGTTCCCAAAGATACTCCGCTTATCTTTAGTTATCCCAAGTACGGCCTATCAAATGAAGTTTTCTTCCAAGTAGAGAAGGGTCAAGACACTACAGTTCCTACTAAGGAAGTCCAAGCAGAAACTCCTGAACAAGCACAATGGGGAACAAAGGAAAAGCCAGTTCCCTTCACTGAAACCAAACCAATTAACTATGTCATGCCCTATGAGGTGAGTGATGGTGGTTACGGTATCCTCGCTATATCTCACAGAATCACAGTTTTAAATGCTTGGCATGGAGATCAAGCTAATCAAAAGGCTATGGATTTACTTAGCCCGAATGATTATCAACGCATGGCTGATGATATGAAGTCTAACCAAGAGTTCTTAGTTTTACATATGGAGTCTAGCTTGGCGCCAACGCTAGAAGACAAGGTGTTTGAGTCTAGTCCAAGTATAAGTCATTTATCCTTAGTGGATAGTCAAGGTCAAGACCATGTCTTTAAGGGCTTCTACCAACTCAAGAAGGCTAGAGACCAATATGAATCGCGATATATGCTGGGTGGAGGAAGTGTAAAAGGTTATGTCATTTTACCAGCACCAAAAGAAGAAAAGCTGCTCTTAAAGGTTAAGAACGAATTAGCCAATAAGGAAATCTATTTCGAGATAGGGTCCAAAAATCCTTAGGTTATCGATAAGTATTTTGGTCCTTAAGTAATAGAAGGAGGATATACTATGTCATCAAATCGCCAACCTGACTACAGTCGTTACTTACTCATCATCTTGATTTTGGTAGCTGGGATTGCAATGTTGGGGCTTGGCTTTCTCCTTTATCAAGCCATGACGCAAAGCCCTAAGGAGCCAGAAGTTTCAAGCTCAGTCTTGGTATCCAGTCAAGAATCAGAGAGCGCCAGCAGTCTATCAGTCGCGTCTACAGATAGCCAGTCTGTCGCATCTAGTCAGAACGAGTCCCTGTCTGATAAAAACCAAGCCGTCCAGGCTTCTTTTACTAGTCTATACGGGTCTAAGGACATTAAGCTTGCCTATTATTTCCAAGAAGTGACGCCAAATAGTCAAGGGGCTGCCTTGGTGAGTCAGTCAGGTCCAATCAAGTCGGCTAGCATTATCAAACTTTTCATCATGCAAGTCTTGTTAGAGGAAATTAGGGCTGGACGCATAAGTTGGCAAGAGATGATCAGCATGATGGCTGAAGACCAGGTAGGAGGGACTGGCAATCTCCAAGCGGCAGAGCCGGGCACTTCCTATAGCCTTGAAGAGTTAGCCTTAGAAATGTTAATTCACTCTGATAATACGGCGACCAATCTGATTATTGAACGTCTAGGTGGCATATCTGCTGTTCAAACCAAGATTCAGTCCCTTGGCTATCAAGATACTCGTTTACAGCGCTTAATGATGGACCAGGTCGCGATTGCTGAAGGAAGGGAAAACTTCACCAGTGCGCGTGAAGTCGGCCAGCTCTTAGCCAAACTATATCAACATAAGCTAGTAGGGCAAGAACAGGATCAAATCTTCTTAGACTTTTTAGCCCAACAAACAGACCGTCAAGGGCTAGTTGCGTCACTTCCACAAGGCGTCACCAGCTATAATAAGACGGGAACCAACTCAGCCCAGGGCTTGCAACATGATGCAGCCATTGTACAGGCATCTAATCAATCAGCCTATGTTTTAGTGGTCTTACAAGAAGATCCAGGACAGGGTGACATGTTAAAGCCGCTCCAAGAGATTGGTCAGCGAGTCTATGAGCTTATGAATGACTAAAAGACTTGCCTCAGCGAGTTAGTCTTGAGCTTATGAGCTGGCCGGTGCTAGAATTTCAAGTTTTTTCAAAAAAGGCTTGAGATTTATAAAGTGTTCGTGCTATAATACTTGAGTACTGTTGAGGTATCAGCAAGAAATGATTTGAGGAGGTTGTGACAATGCGTGTTAACATTAACTTAGAATGTACAGAATGCGGCGATCGTAATTACTTAACTACCAAAAACAAACGTAATAACCCAGATCGTTTAGAAGTAAAAAAATACTGCCCAAGATTGCGTAAAGTAACTTTACACCGTGAAGTGAAGAAGTAAGACGCGGCATAAGATACAAGCCACAGCTCGTAGTACTGACTACGAGCTGTTTTCTTACTATTTGTCCAGAAACTATATTACGTTTAGATGACAAGCACAATCCTAAGTTGAAAATACAGGAAAACGCTTGATATAATAGATTAGCATTAGTGAAAGGAGGGGAAATAAAGTGCAAAAGTTTAATAAATTAGGCCAAGCTATGCGGTCACCACGCTATTTCCCCTTGCTAGTCCTTCTTGTGATACTGACTCTGTCCAGTCTGGTGGTTTTCTGGGTACAAACATCGAGTCAGGTGACCATTCAGAATGCTAGTGTCACGCTGAGACAATCACCGGATACCAACGCTAAGTCCATTAGCTCTATTGCCAAAGACCAAGTGGTACATGTCATTAAGAAAGAGGATAACTGGCTAAAGGTTCGCTATCGTCAACGAGAAGGGTGGCTGCCTCAATGGCTATTAGACCAACCAAGTCTATCTTCTGACCAAGGCTTGACGGCTCAAGTTAAGAAGACCACACCTTTCTACCAAGGGGCATCCACTTCGAGTGCCAAGATTCGGGATTTGACAGAAGGTTACCAATACGATGTGGTGAGTGAGTCTAAGGGTTGGACTGAACTGCTTGTCAATAACCAACCGGGCTATGTAGCGACGGCTGATTTAACCCTGTCTACTAAGGAGCAAATCCAAGCTCAACAAGAGACCATCCGGCCTGAGAATATTGACATTACTAATGCTCAATATATTCAAGTTCGCTCAGAAGGCCAGGCCTTCCATAGTGAGCCTAATCTTGAGAGCACGCCTTACTACAACCCAAGCTTTAATCAACGATTCAAATATCTAGGAACGGTTAATAGTGACGACGGGACGGAGTTCTATCATGTAGAGGACCAAAATGGCCAACGAGGCTATGTAGAATCTCGTATTGTAGCCTTTGAAGATGCCTCTAAAGACCATGTGGATGGGCCGATTGCTCGTTCGCTCAACGGCGCAGTTATCTTAATTGATGCGGGCCACGGTGGGAGCGACCCAGGGGCCATTAGCCAAGATCCATATGCTCAAGAGAAGGCTGTAACCTTAGCTGCTTCAAATGTTTTAAAGGCTAAATTAGAAGCTCAAGGTGCAGTTGTCATGATGACTCGTACAAGCGATACAGATGTCAGCCTTGAAGAGCGAGCACAGCTAGCCAATCAAGAAAAAGTAGATGCCTTTATTAGTATTCACTTTGATGAGGCCAGCAGCAATATCGCATCGGGCATTACAACCTACTACTACCACACTCAAGATGAGTCCTTAGCTAATTTAGTCAATACAGAATTGGCCAAAATTCAACTCAATAATCAAGCCGTCGGCAATAATGGGGTTCACTTCGGTAACTATTATGTCTTAAGAGAAAATCATCAGCCAAGTCTGCTCTTAGAATTAGGTTACATGAGTAATAAAGACGACTTGAAACTGATTCAAAATTCTGGCTACTACGATGCAGTGGCGGAGGCCATTGTTAAGGGTCTGGAGCAGTATTTAGAATCTTCATCTAGATCACAATAGGCTTGACGTATGGAATAAAACGCGGTAAAATACAGAGAAATAAGCAAAGAAATCGATGACGTAGACAAGTAGAGGTTTTGACTTCAGAGAGTGCTCCCCTAGGCTGCAAGGACACAAATTAAACCTTCAAGACACTACCGAGATGAATAAGTGAAAACTTGTTCCGCTGACCCCGTTAAGGTCCAAAGGCATGTAGTAATCATGCGAAGAATAGGTGGTACCACGTTTTAACACGTCCTATAATCCTCAGGGGTTATAGGACGTGTTTGCTTTTATAGAGAACCATCACCAATATTACTAGGAGGCAATAATCATGGCACAAGTAAAAAGAATGAAGGGCACGGTTGATATCTTGCCAGCAGAAAGTCGAATCTGGCAGTATATAGAAGATTCAGCCCGCGCTGTTTTTGAAACCTATAATTTCCAAGAAATCCGGACTCCCTTATTTGAAGCCTATGAGCTATTTGCTCGCTCATCAGGGGATACTTCGGAGATTGTATCCAAAGAAATGTATGACTTTAAGGATAAGGGCGACCGCCATTGCGCTTTGCGTCCGGAAGGGACTGCAGGAGTAGTTCGGGCCTTTGTTGAGAACAAACTTTTTGGCCCCGAACATGCTAAACCATACAAAGTCTACTACATGGGCTCCATGTTTCGTTATGAACGTCCTCAAGCAGGTCGACAACGTCAATTTAATCAGATTGGGGTAGAGGTCTTCGGTTCGACCAATCCGGCGACAGATGCGGAAACCATCGCTCTGGCATGGGACTTCTTCCAGGAATTGGGTATTGAAGGTTTAACCCTCTATGTCAACTCCCTAGGGTCAGCCCAAGACCGAGCACGCTACCGTCAAGCCTTGGTTGACTATTTCACACCATTGGCTGACCAATTAAGTGCAGACTCACAACGCCGCTTGTCTGACAATCCTATGCGGATTTTAGATTCCAAGGCGCCAGAAGATAAGGCTTTAGTTGCCAATGCGCCAAAGATTCCAGACTACCTCAGCCCAGAAAGCAAGGAACACTTCGAGACTGTAAAGGCCATGTTAGAGGCCCTAGAGATTCCATATCTTGTTGATCCATCAGTGGTTCGTGGTTTGGATTACTATCAAGATACGATTTTTGAGATTATGGTAGATGATCAAGCCATTGGTGCTAAATCTACCATCTGTGGTGGTGGCCGTTATGATGGTCTGGTAGAGGCTCTTGGCGGACCTGCTACACCTGGTTTTGGTTTCGGGATTGGGGTAGAACGTCTCTTGCTACTCCTTAAGCAACAGGAAGTGGAAGTGCCTGAAGCTGAACCTTTTGACGTTTACGTTATGGGCCTAGGTCAGGCAAGCAATATGATGGCCTTGCGTCTAGTTCAAGCAGCCCGTAAAGAAGGCTTGTTGGCAGAGCGGGATTACCTGGATCGCGGCCTCAAGGCACAATTCAAGCAAGCTGACAAGCTCAAAGCCCAAGTGATTTTGACGATTGGGGAAGACGAGTTAGCAGCTGGTACCGTACAAGCTAAGCATCCAGCTAGTGGTAAGCAAGTTACCCTACCACTTGATCAAGTATTAGAAGACTTTATGGGGACTTATCGCCAATTAACGGTGGATACCTCAGTCATTGACAAGTATTTTAAGGGGGAATTTTAATGACCACACAACGTTTATACTGTGGGCAAGTCGGCCAAGAACAAGTTGGCCAAACCATCACACTAAAAGGTTGGGTCCAAAAACGACGCGACCTAGGGGGCTTAATCTTTATTGACTTAAGAGACCGTGAAGGTTTCTGTCAGGTTGTGCTCAATGGCGATCACCTAGGGGAGGCCATGGCTGAGGCTGAGCGTATCCGTAGCGAGTATGTCCTAGAAGTGACGGGGACCCTACAATACCGTGATGAGAAACAACGTAACGCCAAAATTCCAACGGGTGATTTTGAATTGATGGCTGAGAAGTTGACTATTCTAGCCACTTCTAAGACACCACCTATCTACTTAGACGATGAGGCTGAGATTCAAGATGATCTCCGTATGCGTCATCGCTTCTTGGATCTTCGTCGCCCACGTATGCAAGCTAACTTACGCCTGCGCCACCAAGTTACGAGCGCCATTCGTCGATATTTGGATGAATTAGGCTTTATCGATGTTGAGACACCTTATTTAACTAAGTCTACTCCTGAAGGGGCGCGCGATTACTTGGTTGCAACCCGTGAAGCAGGTAAGTTCTTCGCCTTACCTCAATCACCGCAATTATTCAAGCAGTTGTTAATGGGGGCAGGCTTTGACCGTTACTATCAAATCGTGCGTTGCTTCCGTGATGAAGATTTGCGGGGCGATCGTCAACCAGAGTTTACTCAGATTGACTTAGAAACTAGCTTCTTAAACCAAGCCGACATCCAAGAAATCGTGGAACAAATGCTTAAAGAAGTGGTCAAGGCTACAAGAGGTCTAGATATGACTGAAGCCTTCCCAAGCATGACCTATGCCCATGCTATGGCTCATTATGGAGTAGATAAACCAGATATTCGTTTTGATATGACTTTGAAGGATTTAAGTGATTTTGCTGCTAAGTCTCAATTCTCTGTGTTCGCAAACACAGTTAAAGAGGGTGGCCAGGTTAAGGCTATTAATCTTAAGGGTCAAGCCGATGCCTATACCCGTAAGACAGCCGATGCTTTAGTAGAAGTAGTCAAGCCATATGGCGCCAAAGGCCTTGCCTGGTTGAAAGTTACCGAAGAAGGCTTGAACGGTCCTATTGCTAAGTTCTTTGCTGAACCAGCTGACACACAAGCTATTCTTGACTTAACCCAAGGGGAACCTGGTGACATTCTCTTCTTCGTAGCGGATAAACCTCAAGTGGTTGCTGCTGCTCTCGGTGAGTTGCGGGTTAATCTAGCCAAAGCACATCAACTCTTCGACGAGGATGCCTTAGCCTTTGTCTGGATTACCGACTGGCCACTCTTCGAATATGACGAAGAAGCAGGGCGCTATTTCGCAGCCCACCATCCATTTACTTCGCCACAAAACCTTGATTTAGAAGCCCTTAAGGCCAACCCTGACCAAGCCTTGGCGCAGGCCTATGACATCGTGCTTAACGGCTATGAAATTGGTGGGGGTTCCATCCGGATTCACACCCGTCCTATGCAAGAGCAAATGTTCGACTTGCTTGGTTTCACACCAGAAGAAGCACAAAGTCAATTTGGCTTCCTCTTGGACGCCTTAGACTACGGCTTCCCACCACATGGTGGTTTGGCGCTCGGTCTAGACCGTTTGGTCATGCTTTTAGCCAAAGAGCCAAACATCCGGGAAGTCATTGCCTTTCCTAAGAATGGTCGTGGGGTGGATACCTTCATCCAAGCTCCAAGTCATGTAGCGAGCGCTCAATTACAAGAGTTACATCTTCAAGTAGAGGCTGAATAAGCACAAAAAATGCCCTGACAGAATTCTCTGTCAGGGCATTTTGCCTTAGTTTTCATGCTTGTGTAGGTCTAGCATCTTGAGGATAATGGCAGCTGATTCTTCAATGCTACGTTGAGAGACATCTAGGGTTTGGCAACCAATGCGTTTATAAACTTCTTGGGCAAAGTCAAATTCTTCCTGAATGCGATCGAAGGAGGCGTACTTAGTTGGACTAGTAATGCCATATTCCCGCATGCGAGCATCCCGGTGTTGGTTAATAACTTCTACACGGTTAGTCAGTCCGACAATCTTGTTAGGGTCTAACTTGAAGAGAATTTCTGGTAATTCATTTTCTGGAATTAGTGGCAGGTTAGCTGCCTTGTAACCTAACATGGCCAGGTACATGGAGAGAGGCGTCTTACCTGTACGGGAGACACCCAGTAGGATGATATCGGCTTCTTCGAACCCTTTAGGGTCCTTACCGTCATCAAAAGACATACAATATTCCATAGCCCGAATCTTGTCGAAGTAGCGGTCAGATAGCTCGTGTTGGGCCCCAATAATCTTGGTTGGTTTCATGTTAATCCGATAGCCAATTTCGTCTACAATGGGTTGAATGAGATTGTAGTAGGTCAGCTGGTGCTTGTTGAAAAAGCGTTCAGCATAGGCTGCCATCTCGTTATTAATCATGGTCATAAAGATTAAACCATCATGGGCAGCTGCATCTTCTAAGGCAATATCTAAATCGTTTATATTTGAAATAAAGTTGTATTTGTGACATACTTTATGTGCAGACGGATATTGAACTAGGGATGATTGCGCAACCTTTTGAGCAGTTTCTCCAATCGCATCCGAAATAATAAAATAGTGTAAAGTTGGACGTGTGTCTTCCATAGTGAGTCGCCTCCAGTTCTTAATCACTTATATCATAGCATATCAGAAGGGGGCTTGTATATGGTTGATCATCACCATCATGATTGCCATGGGCATCATCACTGTCAGTCGCATGATCATCAGGAGACTGAGGACATGTCAGTTGATGAAATTGTTAACCGTGGCATGGCACAATTAAAAGCTGCTGGCTATAAAATGACCAAGAAGCGTCAAGAAATTCTGCATTTATTTGCAGAGAATCAACGCTATCTGAGCGCTAAGTATATTCATCAGCAATTAGGCAAAGACTATCCAACCATGAGCTATAATACTACTTATCGCAATATTTATGATTTTGTGGACGAAGGCCTCTTAGAAGCCACGGAGTACAATGGAGAGCAAATGTTCCGGATTAATTGTTGGAATTGTGATCATGGGCACCACCATCATCATTTTATTTGTACCGTCTGTGGCCGGACCATCCCTTTGGATGCTTGCCCTATGGATCAGGTCAAGACAGACTTGTCCCAAGTAGAAATTGAATGGCATCGCTTTGATGTCTTTGGTAAGTGTGCGCAATGTAAAGGTAAATCATGAAAATTATGGTAATAAAACCTTAAAAAATGAAAAAAGCCTATTGAAAAATAGGTAAGAAGTAGGCTATAATAGACAAGGAATCTTATTTAGATGCTTTATCTAGGAAAGGTTACTAAAAGCTCGGAGGGAGGGAAACCCATGTCTAAAACAGTCGTTCGTGAAAACGAATCTCTAGATGACGCTCTTCGTCGCTTTAAGCGTAACGTTTCTAAAACAGGTACTTTAAGAGAGGCACGTAAACGTGAGTTTTACGAAAAACCATCTGTACGTCGTAAGAAGAAATCAGAAGCAGCTCGTAAACGTAAGTTTTAATAACATTACGCTAGCTTATAAATAGCGATACATAGCGATTCAAAACACCCAGTGGCCAAAGTCATTGGGTGTTTTACTTTACTTGCAAATTTAGCCTGAAAAGAGGATAATAAAAACATCATTAGGACAAGGTGGGATGACTATGAATCAACAAGTAGCTGATTTCTGCCAGCGGTATTTTACAGACCGTCGTGGTAGTAACTGTAAGAAATGGGACTTAAGTCAAGAACTTTTCGGGGCACCAGATTTACTGGGAATGTGGATTGCGGATATGGACTTTAAGGTGCCTGAAGCGGTCCAAAAAGTTTTACACGAGCGGGTAGACCATGGGGTCTTTGGCTACTCCTATCCTTGTCCAGAATACTATCAAGCCTATGCCAAGTGGCAGCAAGAAAGAGCTGGTGTTGAGATTGAGCCTGACTGGGTTCGTTTTTCACCTGGGGTGGTCAGCAGCTTTTATTGGTTGGTTCAAATCTTGACCCAGCCGGGTCAAGGGGTCATGATTATGACGCCTGTTTATCCACCCTTCCACGGCGCCGTTAAAGACACGGGCCGAAAATTAGTGGATTATCAGTTGCAATTGCGCAATAACCGCTATGAAATTGACTTCGATGCCTTGGAGAAGCAAATTGTAGCCGAAGAGGTCAAGTTACTCATTCACTGCTCACCGCACAATCCAACAGGTCGTCTCTGGAGTCTGGAAGAGTTGGAACAACTCCTAGCCATTTGCCGTCGTCATCATGTTTATCTGATTTCTGATGAAATCCATCAAGACTTTGTAGCGGCAGGCAATCACTTTGTTTCTGCCTTGGATGACCGCTTAAGTGCTTATCGGGACATCATCGTTGTTTTAAACTCACCCTCTAAGACCTTTAACTTAGCGGGCCTGCTTAATTCACATGTGGTTATTCCGGATGAAAAATTGCGTCAAGCATACGACCGAGGCGTAGCACCTTATCAGCAAGCCAGTCACTCCCTGATGGGCTTACTGGCCACACAAGCAGCCTATGAATCAGGTAGCCAGTGGTTAGAAGGTCTTAATGCAACAGTAGATTACAATGATGACTACTTACGCCGAACCCTATTGGCTGCCTTCCCAGATTTGGTGATACCGGAACGTCAAGCTACTTATGTCACCTTTATTGATTTTGGCGCTTATTTGCCAGCAAGCCAGATTAAGGACTTCATGATTCATGAAGCAGGGCTAGCGGTTAACTTTGGGGTGACCTTTGGCCGTCAAACTGCCACCTTTGTTCGTCTCAATTGCGCCACCCATCCTGATAATGTGGCGGAGGCTGCAAACCGCATCATTTCGGCTTTGAATAAGCGATTAAATCAAGAGTAAAGGAGTTTACTTATGTCTATCCAACGTATTATCTCAGATAAGTTACCAAAAGCAGTAGGACCTTATTCACATGCTAGCTATGTCAAGGGCTGGCTCTATGCCTCAGGCCAATTGCCAATCGACCCTGTTTCTGGTAATATGCCGGCCACTATTGGGGACCAAACCCATCAAGTCTTTGCCAACCTCAAAGCCTTATTAGCTGAAAAGGGCATGACATTTGAGCATGTGGTTAAGACGACTGTCTTCCTCAATGACATTGCCGACTTTGCAACAGTCAACGGGGTCTATGGCCAATACTTTAGCCAAGACCATTATCCAGCTCGATCAGCCTTCCAAGTCGGCAAACTTCCGCTCAATGCTGGGATTGAAATCGAATTGGTAGCCTATAAGGAGGAAGCCTAATGACTTTAACAGAACGGATTAATCAAGATATTAAAACAGCCATGAAGGCTAAGGACAAGGATAGCCTTAAGGTCTTGCGCATGCTTAAGGCTGCTCTCCAGAAAGAGGCACTAGAACAGCCTGAGCCCTTAAGCCAAGACCAAGAAATTACCATTATTTCCCGGGAACTCAAGCAACGTCGTGATTCCTTGGCTGAATTTAAGAAAGCAAATCGAGAGGATTTGGTGTCAGCTACCCAGGACGAAATTGTCATCGTCCAAAAATACTTGCCAGAACAACTCAGTCCTGAGGCTTTAGAGACCAAGATTCGTGAGATTATGGCGCAAGTGGGAGCTACTAGCAAGGCAGATTTCGGCAAGGTCATGGGATTAGCTGCCAGCAGCCTTAAGGGGCAAGCAGAAGGTAAGGCCATTAATGAGACAGTTAAACGTCTCTTAGGATAAGCTATGTTAACAGGAGCTGTGCTCCTGTTTTTTGTTTTAAGGCGCAAAAATGGCACAAATCATGACTTTTAGTGCAAGACAAGGTATAATAGAATCAGCCTAGTGTGTCCACTAGTATCTAGCCTGACGTCGTCTGAGACGTGAAGAAGAGAGGGATTGCTTATGACGGAACAACACCCATATAGTCAGACATTAATTATTTCCAATCCGGATTGGCTTTTAGCCATTTTGGGCAATCAAGATCACCATATTCAATTACTTGAAGAACACTTTGAAGTGCTTATCACGACGCGGGGTGAGCAACTAACTATTACTGGTCGTCAAGCAGCTGTTGAGTTGACACTAGAGGTTGTTAACCAATTAGTGCAATTGCTAGAACGTCATATTACGCCTCACACCATGGACATTGTGACGGCTATTAAAATGGCCCAGAACAATACCTTGGATTACTTCCTCAATCTCTATGAGGAAGTCATTGGTCGAGCAGCAGATGGCCGGGCCATCCGGGTCAAGAACTTTGGTCAGTTACAATATACGCGCGCCATTGCCAAACAGGACGTGGTTTTCGGCATTGGGCCTGCCGGGACTGGTAAAACCTTCTTAGCTGTAGTGCTAGCTGTTCAAGCCTTGAAGGAAGGCCGAGTGAAGAAGATTATCTTGACGCGGCCAGCAGTAGAAGCAGGGGAGAGCCTAGGCTTCTTGCCAGGTGACCTTAAGGAAAAGGTGGACCCTTATTTACGTCCGGTTTATGATGCGCTCTACACAATCTATGGGGCAGAGCAAACCAACCGCCTGATGGAACGTGGCGTCATTGAGATTGCGCCTTTGGCTTATATGCGGGGCCGTACCTTGGATGATGCCTTTGTTATCTTAGATGAGGCTCAAAATACCACCATTGCCCAAATGAAAATGTTCCTCACCCGTTTAGGCTTTGGCTCTAAGATGATTATTAATGGGGACCGAACGCAAATCGACTTGCCAAAAGGGGTAAAATCAGGTTTGGTTGATGCCCAAAGTAAGCTTAAGGGAATTGATCGTATCCAATTTGTGACCTTTGATGCCTTTGATGTGGTGCGTCACCCTGTGGTGGCTGATATTATCAAGGCTTACAGTCGCAAATTACCTGATGATAACTTGGGCGAAGTGTAGGTGATAGGAATGAATCGACGTTTAGAGCGTCTGCAAGCCAAAATGGGCTTGAGTTATCAAATCCTAGTGGGCCTAGTTCTGGCACTTTGGCTCTTGCTTTTGGGCTATTCCAGTGTTCAACCTAGAACTTATAATTTTGCCCTTAACCGAGTAGCTGATATTACCGTTCGGGCTCCTAAGACAGTAGAAGATACTGAACGAACAGAAGAATTACGCCAACATGCACGCAGTCGTGTTTCCGATGTTCGACTTTACTCACCCGAAGTTAAAAACCAACAGGTTGATTTGTTGAATCAGTATTTTTCATTTGTCAAAGGCGTAAGGCAGAAGGATTATCGTGCCAGCGACCTTGAGTCGGCTGCCCGCGCTCAAGGCTGGTCTGATAATGACCTTGAGACCCTTAAGGCATCCTTTACTAGCAACAGTCAACGCCTCTATTGGACTCAATTAACGGAGGCAGAGCGACTCTTGCTCTATAATCAAAATTTAAAACAAGGGTCAGTTGCCCTCATGAGTTTGAATGAATCCTTACCAGACAATGCCCGTAATCTTTGGCTATCACTCGATGATAAGCAGTTTGAAACTATGTCGACATATGTGGTTGATTTGCTGAGTCAAACCTTAAGTCAGGAAATTGAGCCTGCTAATACTGCGGCTAACTTAAGCAAGCTACGGGCTAGCCTTCGTGAAGCAGGGCAATATAGTCAGTATCAGTCGGTCCTGGTAGACTTCATTCAACCATTTATTGTACCAACCCTGGTTTATAACCAAGAAGAAACTAACCGCTTGAAAGAAGAAGCGGCGGCTGCCGTTCAACCGGCTTATATTCTTCAAGGTCAAATTATTGTCCAAGAAGGGCATGTCATTGATTCAACTGTCTTGCGTCAACTCAAGCTTTTTGGTTACTTGGATGCCAGTGTTGGACGCTATAATGCTTATATCTTTTATGCCTTGATTATTGCACATTTCCTCTTGCTCTTAGGATTGAATACCGAAGGTTTTCGTTTCAAGCAAGCACCAAGTGCCAAGCGTCAAATGGCTATGACCATCTATGCCTTTGCCTTTGGTGGCCTATTCGCTGTCTTGAAGGCTCTCGAAGTACTTCAAGTAGGGGGCTTTGCCTGGGCAACGCTCTTGTTGCCAATTAGTTTGTGGCCACTGCTTGTAGTACCCAAAACCAGTATGCGCGATGGCTTAATTGGCTTGGTATCTTTCAATGTGATGGCACTTTTCGTCTTGAGTGATGTCTTTAATATTTTGGAAAGTCTCATGCCTCTGGTCTTTTATTGTTTTACTGGTTTAATTGGTATGATTTTGGTAAATGCCAAGGTTTGGTTAGGGCGTAAACGACGTTTTGTTCCTGCCTATATTGGGCTACAGTTATTGACCATTCTGCCTTTATTACTGGGCTTTAACATGGATTTAACAACCTTCCAAGGTCGACGTATGGCAGGGCTAATGCTGGCTAATATCCTGATGACGGTCATTTTTTACTTGTCCTTGTCTCCTTACTGGGAGCGCATCTTTAACCCAAGCGCAGAATTAAGCCTACAGCAACTAGCCAATCTTAATCATCCTTTGCTTAAGGACTTGATTGAGAAGGCACCAGGTACCTACCACCACAGCATGATGGTAGCTAATCTAAGTGCCAATGCGGTTGAAGCCATTGGCGGAGATTCCCTGCTAACGCGGGTCGCTAGCTATTACCATGATGTTGGGAAGACACTGCATCCACTCTTTTTCGTTGAGAATTTGCCTGCAGGTGTTGAAAATCCACATAAAATGATTAAGCCAATTGAAAGTGCCCAGATTATCACAGGTCACGTGACCGCTGGTGTAAAAATTATGGAGGCTCATGATTTGCCTACTTCCATTCAGGATATTTGTTGGCAACACCATGGGACTACACTGGTAAAATATTTCTACTATCAGGCCCAACAGGAAGGGCATCCTGTAGATCAGGCGGATTTCCGTTATCCAGGACCTAAGCCGCGGACTAAGGAAGCTGCTGTCATCATGATTGCTGATTCGGTTGAGGCAGCTAGCCGTACCCTTAAGGAGTATAGTCAAGCAAGCATAGAAGGACTTGTAGGAGGCATTATCCAAGGTAAAGTGGCGGATGATCAGTTTTCTGACTGTGACCTAACCGTTAATGAATTAAAAATTGTACAAGCCTCTCTAATTCGTGGAGTCGCAAGTATGTATCACACCCGTATAGAATATCCTAAGTAGGCTATTTAGGATTAGAAAGGACATTTATGTTAGTTGATATTATTGATGACCAAGCCTACCTAGCAGCTGGTCAAGAAAAATTGCTTCATGAAGTCATTGAAGCAGCTGCAAAGTATCTGAACTTGCCTGAGGGGATTGAATTGGATTTGTCCATTGTTTCTAATGAGGAAATTCAGACTCTCAACCGTGACTACCGCGGTTTGGATAAGCCAACGGATGTTTTGAGCTTCGCCTTGACTGAAGTAACTAGTGAGTTTGATGTGGACTTCGCCCATCTAGATCTTGCTGAAGAGGAGACAGAAGATTTAGATGATGCTGATTTTGAGGAAGAAGAAGATTTACCCCAACACTTAGGGGACATCATCATTTCCTACCCACGCGCCCTAGAACAAGCACAGGACTATGGTCACAGTCTAGACCGTGAACTGGCTTTCCTAGCGGTTCATGGTTTCCTTCATCTCAATGGCTATGACCATCAGACAGAAGAAGAAGCGCAGGAAATGTTTAGAATCCAAGAAGAGGTGTTGACGACTTATGGTCTCACGCGATAAACACCCCTACAAGCATCATGTCAATCCAAGTATCTTGGCTTCCTTCCGCGCTTCATTGTCCGGTTTGGGCTATGCCTTAGCTAATGAGCGTAACCTCAAGGTTCACGCGGGGGTGACCGTCTTGGTTTTAATCATAGTGGGCTTGCTTGGAGTCAATGCCGTTGAGGCTAGTCTCTTGCTGCTTGTGACAGGATTGGTTTGGTGCATGGAACTGGTCAATAGCGCCGTGGAGGCCACAGTTGACTTGGTAGTTGGAGAACAATTACATCCCTTGGCCAAGGTTGCCAAGGATGTAGCAGCAGCTGCAGTTGTTGTGGCGGCTTTGGTGGCAGTAGGAGTGGGATTCCTGGTCCTAGGCCCTAAAGTCTGGCATGTGCTAGCCATTCTGTTAGGCCTTGCTTAAGTCTTAGAGAAAGAGAGCGTGAAACGTGAGTAATCAAGCATTTAAATCTGGTTTCGTAGCCATTATAGGACGCCCTAATGTTGGTAAATCAACCTTACTTAATCGTTTTGTAGGGCAGAAAATCGCCATTATGTCGGATAAGGCACAGACCACTCGGAATCGAATCCAGGGAGTCTTAACTAATGACCAGGCTCAAATTGTTTTTATTGATACCCCTGGTATTCATAAGCCTAAACATGCCTTAGGTGACTTCATGGTCAATACGGCTTATAGCGCCCTCAAAGGGGTAGATGCCGTCTTATTTGTGGTTAATGCTGCAGAAAAGATGGGGCCTGGCGATCGATTGATTATGGAACGTATCCAGAATGTTAAGGTTCCTGTCTTTTTAGTCATTAACAAGATTGATTTAGTCAAACCTGATGATCTTTTGCCTATTATTGAAGGTTACCAAGAAGTCAGAAGCTTTGACCAAGTCTTTCCGATTTCGGCTACGCAAGGCAATAATGTGCCGGAATTGGTGGCTAAGTTGCAAGAAGCCTTACCGGAAGGACCTAAGTACTATCCAGATAGTCAAATTATGGACCATCCCGAATATTTTGTAGTGGCCGAATTTATCCGTGAAAAAATCTTACTCCTGACTCAGGAAGAGATTCCCCATTCTGTTGCAGTTCAAGTGCAAAGTATGCAACGCAATGAGAATGGCAAGATTGAAGTTCAAGCTTCCATTATTGTGGAACGCAAGAGCCAGAAGGGGATTATCATTGGAGCCGGAGGCCAAATGATTAAAAAAATCGGCCAACTTGCTCGGCGTGATATTGAGCAATTGCTGGATGACAAGGTTTATTTAGATTTGTGGGTCAAGGTTCAGAAGAATTGGCGCGATCGTCAAGCCAATCTGAGTGATTTTGGCTATCGTCCAGATAACTACTAAGAGATGGTTATAGAAGGGAGAAGGGGGCATGAATGAACGGTTTGAAGGCATTGTCCTCTTCAAGCGTCCTCACCGCGAACATGATGGCTTGGTCAAGATTTTTACCCAAGAATTTGGGACTAAGATGTTCTTTGTGCGCGGTCTTTATCGGGGCCATCATCGGCTGACAAGCGCCTGCCTCCCTATGACCCATCATGCCTATATTGGTGATATTCAAGACGACGGCCTCTCTTTTCTTAAGGAAAGCCAGTCAATCCAACTTTTCCAAAGATTGCAGGCTGATATCCTGCTGCAGGCCTATGGCATCTATGTCTTACAACTCCTGGATGCTGCTCTAGAGGACAATCAAGCCAATCCTAAGCTCTATCAGCTTCTACTACAGGTGCTTGAGGCCTTAAATCAAGGCTTAGCTCCTCAAGTCATTGTGGCTTATCTAGAAATTCATCTCTTGCCAGTTTTTGGCATTCATATTCAATGGGCCTCTTGTGCAACTTGCCAGGTCAGTGATCGCCCCTTAAGATTTAGTCTCAAGCGCCAAGCCGTCTTGTGTGACCGTCATGCCTCTTTGGATATTCATTGCTTACCAGTTTCTAGTCGAGCAGTGCACCTAGCCCGACGTCTGTCTCAAGTGGATTTAAAACAAATCCAGAACATTAATTTAAGTGATCAGACACTTAAGGACCTACGAATACTCATGGATGCTATCTATCAAGAATATGTCGGTATTCGTCTCAAGAGTAAGTCCTATTTGGATCAAATTACGCAATTAGACTGGTCAAGTACTTAGTTTAAGCTTTTTTGTCGCTTAATTGGTGATGAATAGCTAACAAATTACTGAGATTCTAGGCTGTCGGCTAATCCCTAAAAGATTAAGAATTTGGAAATCAGGTGAATAATTCGTCTTTTCGTGGTAGAATAAGTGGAGACAAATTTCAATTAGCAAAATAGCTACGGGAGGTTCCATGAAAAACATCAAAACCAATGCCCTCGCGAATTTCTTAGTGCGATTTGCAAACGTGGTGGTGCCTGTCCTCACAGGAACCTATATTAACCGGGTCTTTCAAAACTCGGTAGAATATAACTACTTTAATGCTGGCGACACGCTGATGAACATTTTCTTACCTTTTGCCTCATTAGGGGTTTATTATTTTGGTGTCCGGCAAATTAGTAAGGTTAAGCATGACCGAGATCAGGTCAATTACTTCTTCTCGAGCCTGTTCTACATTACGGTTATTTCATCCATTCTAACGACCCTATTCTATGTGGGCTATGTCTATGCGACCGTTCACCAGAAGAGTCAGTTGGCAATTTACTTAGTTTTGGGAAGTCAGATTCTATCCAGTTTCCTCTATATTGAGTGGATGGTAGAGGCCTTCGAGAATTATCGCTTTATCTTAATTAAGACCATCATCTTGCGAATTATTATGATTGTGGCGCTCTTTGGCTTTGTTAAAACGGCCGAGGATATTATCATTTATGCAATAGTCATGTCTGGCGCTCAAATTCTCAACTATCTCTTCGGTTTTGTCTGGATTAAGCGCCAAGTCAAGCTAGTTAAGGTCAAGGTTAAAGACATGTTGTCCATGATTCTGCCTTTGATTAGTTTACTACTTATGTCTAGTGCAGTGACCCTTTATACGGCTTTAGACAAGCTCTTCCTATCCTATACAGATTCAGAGGATGCCGTCAGCCTTTATAGCCAAGGCCAAAAAATTTCAACTATGATTGCGACTCTGATTAGTAGTCCAATCTCAGTAAGTATTCCGCGTTTGGGTTACTATCTAGGCCAGAATAATCGTGAAGCCTATGACAACCTAGTCTACAAAGGGGCACGTCTCTTTGCCTTCTTGATTGCGCCAATTAGTTTAGGGCTCTTCATAACAGGCAATTATGCTGTCTTGCTTTATGGTGGGGGGGCCTACATGGGAGCTGCAACTGTAACAGCTATCTTCGGTATTCGGAGTATTACTTGGTCTATTGAGACCCTTTTCGCTAATCAGATCATCTTCATTCATGGTTATGAACGGAGTTTGACCCTTTATTATTTCGCCTGCGGTTTACTCAACCTAGCCTTCAAGTTCCTACTCCTTAATATGCATTTTTCATCTCCAGAAATCTATATCTTAACCACTTGGTTGTCAGAAGGAGTCCTAATTGCCCTCGAAATCTACTTTATCAAACGTCATGGCCTAATTAAGTTGAAGCCCGTCATTGGCAGCTTCTTGCGCTATGGGCTGATTGCAGCAGGGTTTATCCCAATTAGCCTACTCGTAAATGCGCTATCTCCAGTGCAAATGACGCATTTAAACTTAGCCGTCTTAGTAAACCTTGCAATTCTAATGACCTTATGCGGGGTGTATTACCTTGCAGCCCTCTGGTTACTTAAGGATCCAGTACTGACCGGTATGGTAGAAGCAGTTGGCAATAAATTAAGAAGAAGGGGATAGACCATGTCAGACTTAATTACGATTGTAGTTCCTGTCTACAATGTGGAATCATATCTGGAGCGGTGTGTGACTAGCATTCGCAATCAAAGTCACGCTAACCTTGAAATTTTGCTAGTCAATGATGGCTCTACAGATAAGAGTTTAGAAATCTGTCAGCGTCTAGAGCAAGAAGATCAACGTATTCGCCTGATTTCGCAGGCTAATGGTGGTTTATCAGCTGCAAGAAATACGGGCATTGCTCAAGCAAAAGGGCAGTACATTGCCTTTATTGATAGTGATGATGTTATTTCTTTGGATATGATGAAGACTCTTTATCAAGAGATGGTCTCTGCCCAAGCAGACTTGGCCATGTGCTCACACTATGATATCTATGATGACCAGATTCCGAGTGGACCAGAAACAGAAGCACAGACTTGGGTCTTTACAGCCAAAGAGGCCATCGGTCATGTGATGGCAGCTAAAGGATTTACGGTAATGGCACCAACTAAACTCTATAAGCGTTCGCTTTTCGATGACTTGAAATTTGAGTTAGGAAAAATTGCTGAAGATGCCTTTATCATGATTCGCTTGCTAGCCAAGTGTCAGCGAGTGGTGGCGACGGATGCCAAACTCTATTACTATATGCACCGTCCAAATAGCATTACCACCCAGAAATTCTCACTCAAGTACCTCAATGTGATTGAGGCCTATCAACAAAACTATGAAATTATCAAACGGGACTACCCAGATTTGTTGCCAGTAGCTATGACACGGCTCTATTGGGCGCATTTCTATGTCTATGATCGTTTGTTGCTAGATTCAGACTATCAAGATGACAGTCTTAAAAAACGCCTACGGTCTTATCTAACAGACCACTTTTGGCAGATTATGCGTGATCCGCTTTTCACCAAGGGGCGTAAACTTAGTATGCTTGCTTTACAGATTAGTCCTGCTCTCTATAAGCAAATCATTAGTAAGAAATACAAAAAGGAGTTGCATGGATAAATGATACGATTTGATTGGATTGAGAAACATTACTACCAAATCAGTACTTGCTTTTTATTAGCCTTGATTATGTATTGTATGGCAGGGTTGATTGTTCCCTTACAATTTCTCAGTGCCCATCCTTTAGTATATGGTACCATCACCTTAATGGGGTGCTTATTAGGGCTCTATAACTTATTATCCAAGAAGGTTCATCTCAAACTCAGTTTACTACCTTGGCTAGTTGCTTTCTTCCTTTTGAATATTGTAACAAGTCTCTTGGTAGTCAACTTTGGTTATATGGCAAACTTCAAGAATATGGTCATATTCTTCCTTTATTTCTTTGCCATTTACCCAATCTTTATTAATTTGGGTCAAGGACAAGCTAAGCGTTTGCTGAGTAACATGTTCTGGCTAGTCGTTATCGTCAATACTATCGGTGATTTGATTTCCATTGGCCAATTCGTGGCCTTGATTGGCTATCATGTTAGCGACTATAAAGGTCTAATTATTCGCCAAGGCTTTATTGAGTCGCGTTTATTTGGGATTTTGGCTAGTCCTAACTATTTGGCTATTATATCGCTCTTAGTAGTTCTCTTCCTCTTAAGTCAATGGCGTAAGAGTCAGGTGACTTGGATGAAAGTGGCAATCATCTCGTCTATTGTTATTAACTTCGTTTACATTGTCTTATCTGGTTCTAGAACAGCCTTATTATGCTTGCTTGCTGCTACCCTAATCTACAGCATGGTCAACATTTCTGGCTGGCAGTTAAAGAAGCGTTTCTTAACTATCTGTGTGGTCTTTGCAGCTATTGGGGTCGGGGTCTACATTGTTGACACAGTAGGGGAGTTTTACCTAAAACAATCAGGTGGTATCCACATCCTCAACGATGAAGCCAGCGTGACAGGTAATCAAAAGGTTACCACTGGTGAAGGGACTTTGAAACGGTCAGATACTGAGGAAACCAATATCTCTAACAACCGTTTTGATATTTGGAAGTCAACCTTGGCTCTAGTTCCTTACCGTCCAATCTTAGGTTTTTCTTCAGGTAACTGGCACAGTGTAGCCAAGTCATATGATGCCAATAGTTATGTGGTTAAGCAACACTATCTCACTCATAACGGTTATATTGAAGTCCTATTCTACAATGGTATCTTAGGTTTTATCACTTTAGGATTCTTTATCTTGGCATCTACCAAGCGCCTTTTAGCCAAATGGTGGGCCCTCAACAAGAAAGGAGTTAGCTGTCAGGATTTAGATATGATTCTAGCTATGATGGCAGTTATCTTTACTTCTAACTTGTTCTTGAGTTCGACCTTATACGGGATTTCTTTCTTAGGTGTCATTCTATTTGCCATCTTGGGCTATTACGAAGCAGTTATAGCTAAGGATTATGCTGGATACCGTCAGTTGAATGACCAAGAAGTCCGTCAGGTTGAACTTGAAATTATGGACTATATCCATGCCATTTGCCAACGTGAGCAAATCCAATATAGCTTAGCTTATGGAACTTTACTTGGGGCTGTTCGCCATCAAGGCTTCATTCCATGGGATGATGATATGGATATTGCCTTGGTTCGTTCAGAATATGAGCGTCTCTATCAAGCCATCAAGGCAGACCGTCATCCAGTTTACCAGGTGACGGGTTTCCAAGATGCTTGGCATTATCCTTTCCCTTTTTATCGTGTAGTAGATAAGCGTACTTTCTACGAAAATAATACTTTGGCATGGCCAAGTAAATTAGGTATCTGCGTAGATGTCTTTCCCTTTGACCATGCTAAGGGCGATCAAGCAAAAATGGACCGCCTAGATCAGTTTCGTCAACTTTCTGCCTATTCTTGGAATGGCATTCGTAACCAAGAGGGCGGCTTAGGTAACCTTATGCGCTATGCCGTGAATTTCTTCTTCCGTCTCTTGCCACCTCGTATTTGGAACCAAAAAATGGACCAATTAGCACAGAAGGGGAGCGACTCTAATCGACTTGATTATTTGATGGAGAAGAAGCGTCGCGATACAAGTTTTGTTAAGACGGCACATGAACAAGTTCAAGAGGCTGTATTTGAAGATCGTTGCTATCAAATTCTGTCAGATTACGATCAAGTTCTGACGGCTATCTATGGAGCAGATTATATGCAATTGCCTGCAGAAGAAGACCGTGTGCAACATGCGCCATTTACTGCTTACAAGGAGGAAGCCTAAATGTCACTTATGCAATGGGCTAAACGGAGTTTGGCCAGCCTCTTAGGTAAACACAAGGATAGTATTAAAAAATTGCCGATTATTAAGCAGTTAAATCAGAAAGCTAACAAAGAGTTAGATGAAGGGCGACAAGCTCTATTAAGGGCCAACTTCGACCGGATTTTAGAGATTGTCTATGATCAAGACCACTTAAACTTTGATTTATGGTTGGATTTTGGTAGTCTGCTAGGTTACTACCGTGAAGGTGGGCGCATTGAGCATGATATTGATATGGACTTTGCTCTCAAAGTCAGTGACTTAGAGGCCTTTGATGTCTATGAAGGTCATCTCTTAGCCAATGGATTCCGTAAACGCAAGGACTTTACCTATGACGGTAAAGTAGTGGAACGGGCTTATGATTTCAATGGGCTAAACATTGACTTTATCTTCTATGAGGTTACTGAGACGCAATTTTCGAGTGTCACTATTGATTTCAAGATTAATGCCATCGGCCAGCCAACTCGCTTGATGGCTTATCGCTATCAATTACCACTAATGAAGATTGTTTGGGCCAATATTGAAGAGCATAAAGTAATGGTACCGCAAGATTGCCATCGCTATCTGTCCTTACTCTATGGCGCAGATTTCATGGAGCCTAACACTCACTATCATTGGCAAGCTAACCCGATTTATCAGCAAGTATCGTCTGAACCAGCTCAAGTTAAGCTCTTACCTTAAGCAAGGATATAAATAAAATCCCCGTCACTGATTAATTCAGTGACGGGGGTTTTCTGCTATCTAGTGATTGACATTATTTTGATTCTGTTGTGTATTCTGCATCTGTTGGTTAGACCCTTGATTGGTAGTTGGATTATTAGTGTTTTTACCACTGACATCAATGCCTTCAGAATAATCACCGTTAGCATTCCAGAGTAAGAACTCGTGAATATTGTGCTTGGCTAGGGCATTAATTTGTGCCTGAACCTGTAAGGTTCCATATTCTTGATAGGTACCTATTGGTTTGCTTGAGTCAGTGAAGTCTTGGATCCATGGGCGGCTGATCACCTTATTTTGAACGTTCTTAAGTACCTGTTCCTCTGAGAACATATATTCATCGACTAACTCATAAGGGTGTAAGTCAGGTAGCTCAATTCCGAAGAAGGCTGTACCCCAGTGAGAGGGGTAGATCATACTCGAAATAACATCTAGCTGTTCGGCCATTTTAGCGAAGTCTTGACCAATCCCGGTTGTTTCGGTTTGGCCACTGGTAACGGCTGTAATACCGAAGACGTCGGCACCAACTTTAACACCATATGGCGCGAGTTGTTCTTTGGCGAGTTTCAAGAAGTCAGTAATAGCCGCAACACGGTCTTCACCTTCAATTTTATTACCACTTGCGGAGACATAGTTGCTGTAGTTGCCTTTGTCGAAGCGCAAATCTTCAGCAAAGGTCTCAAAACCTTCTGGGAAGCGGACATAGTCAAACTGAATTTCCTTGAAGCCCATCTTAGCGGCAGCAATGGAAACGTCGATATTGTATTTCCAGACTTCTTCTAGGTAGGGGTTAATAAACTGAGATCCATTGCCATCCGACCAGATGCCTCCTGTCTCACGAGAGTGGAAGGAGAGTTCTGGGTGCTTTTCCGACATCATGTTATCTTTGAAGGTAACAATACGGGCAATTGGATAAATCTGGTTGGCTTCTAAGGTCTTGAGCGCGGCTTTTAAATCGGCCACTTGGACTATATTTTCTTTAACCATGGCATTGTCAGTGTCGATTTGGGTGACAATTTGGCCATAGTCATCCTTGAAGTCAATGACGGCTGTATTAAGGCCGTTACGTTTCATCATGGCGATGACTTTCTGGAATTTTGCATCGTTGGCAATAATCTCAGGTGAGAGATAGATACCCTTGACGCCATTTTGCGGGTAGGCGATATTAATTCCGCTATCGTAGAAGAGGGCTTTTGGTAGATTGGTTGGCGTATCTAGCATACGTCCTTCTTCTATCTTAATCCCTTCATAACGGTTGGTTTTGCCTTGGTTACGGCGATTGTTGAAGTCTGCAATCTCATCAGCAGAGTATTTAGACTGAACTTGGGGAAGCGACTGATAAGTCGTTTGGTTGGCTTCTTGCTTTTGACAAGCAGTCAAAAAGAGCATCAAGAGCAGCAAGAGAGCGCCGGATTTGACATATTTCATGCGTTACCTCCTGAGGCTATTTTTTCTGTTCTTTCAGCTTCACTAGGTCAACCTTAAGATTGACTAAGTTGGCATTGAGTTTCTCAAAATGGGGGAGGACCTTATCTAGATTCATCAGATTAGTCGTAGAGAGTGTGTTAACATTCTTTAAGACATCGAAGAATGATTGGTAGTTAGATTCAGGATTGGCAATGGATTTAAAGGACTGAGATTCCAAAGCTAAGTTGGCGCTATAGTCATTAACGTAGGTGGCTAAGTCCTGATCTAATTGGTTGATGGCACTATTGATGTCTTGGAATTTGCCAGTAGGGAGATTTTTATTATCAGTCCCTTGAGTTAATTCCTTCAGCATCTCTTGGAGATGGGTCCGTTTCTTATTAATGCTTTCAAGACGTGATTTGCGTTCCTGAATGTTTTTCTCAACTTGGCTATCATTAGAATTGAAAAGTGCCAAATTGTTTTGGCTTAAGTCTGTTTCAAAAGCTGCTTGCAAATTCTTTTCTTGCGTTTGAATTTCGGTTAAATCATTGATGATGCCCGTAGTATCTTCTTGAATCAAGCCAACTGCTCGATCGACTCGGGCCAGGGAATTATCGCAGGCCACGAGGAAAAGACAGCTACAGATCAAAATCAATAGATATTTGATTCGCTTCATAAAGACTCCTTTGCTTTTAGTTTTTTTGGTTGTCACCTAGGTGTTTTCTTCACCATTTTGAGGTATAATAGTACTTATACTTCTTTATTATACCAAAAAGAAAACGCATTTAACAAGGAGAACGCTATGTTAGTCGCATTTGCTACCGTACTAGGCATTCTGATAGTGGACCAAGGACTTAAATTTTGGGTGTTGACCCATCTGGCCTTAGGTCAGCAGATGGCATTAGTGCCCGGCTTTTTAAGTTTAACTTATATACGAAATAGAGGCGCATCCTGGGGCATCTTACCGGGCGCTCAAGGATTGTTTATCGGCATCAGCTTGTTAGCAGTGGTTTTCTTCAGCTATAAAATCTACCGTCGACAAGCTAGTTCTACTTGGGTCAATCTAGCTTATGCCTGCTTAGTGGGAGGCGCTGTGGGGAATCTCCTTGATCGCCTGCTAAACGGCTATGTGGTCGATATGCTACAATTAGACTTCATTTCTTTCCCAATATTTAACCTAGCGGACACGGCTTTAACAGTGGGTGTTTTGATACTCTTGTTGATGGCAAAGGACCATGATTTAAGTTTATACTAAAAGAAAGTCTTAAGGAGATACTATGACAAAGGAAAAATTTCAATTAGAAGGGCAGGTAGGGCGCTTGGACAAAGTCTTAACTGACTTGTTACCAGGTGAAAGCCGCTCAACTATTCAAAAAATCATTAAGGATGGCCTTGTAAGTGTCAATGACCAAAGCCAGAAGGCTAATTTCAAACTAAAAGGGGATGAAACTCTGTTGCTGGAGCGACGTAGCGTATTAGTTGAAGAAGAGTCGCTACCAGAGCCTGAGGCAATGGATTTAGATATCGTTTATGAAGATGAAGATATCCTAGTCATTAATAAGCCTTCTGGCTTAGTAGTTCATCCTTCTAAAGGGCATCTCAAGGGGACCTTAGTCAATGGCTTGCTTCATTATCTGAATGGCAATCTATCTAGTGGTTCAGATTTCTATCGTCCTGGTATTGTCCATCGAATCGATAAGGATACTTCAGGCCTTTTAGTCGTAGCTAAACATAATGCAGCTCACCAAAGCTTAGCCGAACAGTTACTTCATCATGATATGCGTCGTTCCTATATAGCGCTTGTACATGGTCAAGTCAAGGCTCCCCAGGGGACCATTGAAGCGCCATTGCAACGCGATCCTGCTAATCGCCTACGTTGGACAGTGACCAAAGAAGGCAAGTATGCCTTAACTAGATTCCAAGTCATGGAAAACTTTGAGAATGCTACCTTACTAGATCTTGAACTTGAAACAGGGCGGACCCATCAGATTCGTGTTCACCTAGAGTTTATTGGACATCCACTAGTTGGAGATCCTGTTTACCGCAAAGGATTAGACCATATCAAGGGCTCCTTAGTCCATGATATGTCTGGCCAGCTGCTACATGCCTATGCCTTAAAGTTACAACACCCTAGAAGTGGCGAATGGCTTGAGTTTAAGGCGCCACTTCCGAAACGTTTTGAAGAGGCATTAGATCAATTGAGATAAAATCCAACGATTCTAAGACAGAAAGGAAGGGATGTCATGAATCCAAATGATAAGATTCTGGATAAAATCCGCAATCTGCTTGAACTTGCAGAAGATGGTAACCAGGATGAGGAGAGTCAGACGGCCCTCCTGATGGCACAGAAACTCATGCTCAAGCATAAAATTTCGCAACAAGAGTTAGATGCTGCGACTAGTCTGGATGCGATTGTGACGCGTTCTTTATCTGTTTACAAAACCCTCTTCTGGTGGGAAAAAATATTAGCGCGTACCATTGCAGATAATTTTCGCATCATGCTCTATGTTCAGAGTACTCGATTGCCACACCAGTCAAAAACCCAACGTAAAATTGTTTATATGGGTTATCAGTCAGATGTGGACTTGGCCTATCATGTCTTTCAACTAGCAGCTAATGCCATGAAGTTCCATGCCGGACAACACCTGAAATTAGACCATGACAGCTTGACTAGTTCGCAAAAGCAGAATCAGCGTCGGGCCTATTACCAAGGCTTTATGGATGGTTTAGCGGCTAAATATGAGCAGCAACGCCAAAGTATGGTGGCAGAAGAGGCCGGCTATGCCCTTGTCATTCAAGTACCTGAAGCGGTTAAGGAAGTCTTTCATGCTCAGGTTCAAGGACAGATTGTTTTTAAGCAGCCTGTTGTTAATGAACAGACTTTAGCCTATGAACGAGGCTACCACCAAGCTAAATCCATGTCCTTAGACGCCAAGCAACTGGACAGTGGATTAAGATGAGAATTCTAGGTGAATAACGTTTTAAGCTTTAGTAGTTAAACGGATGGTTTAGCTACTTTTTTTATGCTATAAATTGCATCTTTAGCAAGCTAATGTTCATGTTAAGGAAGAAAATATATATGAAATCACAATGACATTTACAGACATATTCCACTATATAGGTGTTTAGACAGTGCGATATGTCTAAACAATTATATATGGAATAGACACCTGTCTATATATCTAGACATATTGCGTACGATATTTTGGGTAATTAGTATAAAGTTCGTGTTTTCTAGCATACAATGTAACAGCATTACTACAGCTATTAAACAAGGGCCCAGAATCCCCTATATACAGAGGGTAACAGCTATATATGGGGTGTATTCCGAATGATTATAACAAGATATAGTGATAATTAACGTATTTTTCATTTACAGAGCGTAACCTTTTTGTTATAATATCCGTGACTAGTTATATATGCAAAAGTTTTCTACAGTAATTGTCATGAGACTGTCTTTAAGTCCTGAGATGTCTACCATGTTTGTTCGATGTTAATATCTAACTAAGAAAGATAATGGTCATTGTTGCATTTAGGGAGGACCTTTAAATAGTCTTATGGGAGTTGAAACTGTTTAAGATGGGTCGGCACTCTTTGCAGGAGAACGATATATAACGAATAGGTATTTAGGTTAACCTAGTGAATTCAGGCAACCTGAATGTAACTAGTCAACGAATAGCGATTAAGAACTTGGCTACTCATTCTGATAGAAACAGGGCTTTGCCCCACAAGGGCCTTCGTCAAAGAGTGTTCTGTTGCCATAAGGATGTCTTAATCAAAAGGAGGAGAATGAATGAAGCAAAATGTTAAATGGGCAAAACTGTTTGCCATCTTAATGCTCATCTTCAGTGTTTTATCAGGCCCGTTAGAGGCTTTTGCTCAGGATGTCAGTAGCGCATCCGATGTCGAGGAGCTTGTCTCTTCGTCTGTAAATTCGGCATCAACTAATGATGCTACCGAAAACTCTTCATCAGAAACTGAAGAAGAAGCAGCCTTACCTCAGGCTCAAGCTGTTAATGTTAATGGGACTCCTAAGGTTTTACACAATGCGGTTAAAAGTGCCATAGTATGGGACTACAACAATGCACGTGAAGCAACCAAGGATGAAGACGGTAACTACGTCTTAAAAGAAGGAGCGCTTTTCGGTTTTGAAATGCAATTTAACCTATCAGACTATGATTATAACTTGAACAATGGGGATTACTTTGAGTATGAAATTCCAGCACCTCTAACAGTTCAAGCAGGGAGTTTTGACTTGATAGATGGTCCAACCGGCATTGCCGTTGGGGTAGCGGAAGTTACTTCTAACGGCCCTGGTCAAGGAGGTTCAGTTCATATCAGTATTCAAAACTTAGAAAAATACCTTGAAGCTAAAAAAGCGGATGCTGCTTATGGTGTACAGGGAAGTTTCTTTGTACAGTTTAAATCTGATACAATTAAAACTCCAGTTACTATTCGCCTTAAAGATAAAGGTGTCGCTGCAGGCGTAGATATCATGTTAAAAGTAGATCCGCGTGGCCCAGTCACTGACAACGGTCCTTACCTAAGCGGAGAGAACTTTAACAAATACTGGGGTGTTATGATTGAAGATCCTTGGGAGTCTGCTGCTTTAGGAACAACTGGTAATTATGTTCACCCTTGGCGTGTTCGTCTTAACGCAAGCCAAGCCAAATACAATAAATTCGTCGTTTATGATGAAATTTCCCAGGGTAGTGGGGACATGCAGTTTATCCCTGAAAGCTTCCGTCTCTGGTCGGGTAAAAAGATTAATCAGAACTGGGGTTTAGATGATGGTTATGAATTAGAAGAAGGTAGTGACTATTCTATTACCTTCAGTGATAACTACACTAAGTTCAAAATGACTATCTTCAACCCATCTGGTAAACCTTTCATTTTGGACTATAAAACAACCGCTCCTGGGGATGGGAGTAACGTTGGGAACGTGATTTCTGTTCAAGGTGATGATAAACCCCTCCCTAATAACGCAACAAACAATAGCATGAAAGAGGAAGTTCGTCGTCGTAGCAGTTTGACGGAAGGCGGGGCTATTCAATTGAATGTTGCCTACCGTATTGTGATTAATAAGGTAGATGCTGAAACTAAGAAGCCTTTAGCGGGCGCGGTCTTTAAAGTAACCGACCCAGATGGTAACGAGTTCCGCTTAGCTCCTACGGGTGAAGATGGTTCAACTATCTCTGACGTAATTAAGGATACTTTAGCTTCTAAAGGGACCTTTAAGATTCAAGAAGAAACTGCCCCAGAAGGTTATGAGTTATCTACTGACGTGACAGAAGTAACCGTAACTGAATCAGGTGTAATTCGTACAATCGAGAACAAGAAACGTCCAACCGAATTCAAAGCCACCAAAGTATGGGCAGGTGACCAAGATGCAAGCAAACGTCCGGCTGTTAAGTTCCAACTCAAACGTGATGGTGTTAACTATGGTGATGCCAAAGACGTACCTCAAGCAGGCGGGGAAGTAAGCTGGTCTAACTTGCCATACTACCAAGATGGTAAGGCTGAGCCTTCTGTCTACACAGTAGAAGAGACTGGCGTAGAAGGTACTGGCTATGAAGTAGCTTATAGTGATCAAACTGCAACAAGCGCTACTGTAACCAACACCTACCGCAGCACTGAATTTAAGGCGACTAAAGTATGGGCTGGCGATCAAGACGCAAGCAAACGTCCAGCCGTTAAGTTCCAACTCAAACGTGATGGCGCTAACTATGGCGATGCCAAAGACGTACCACAAGCGGGTGGGGAAGTAAGCTGGTCTAACTTGCCATACTACCAAGATGGTAAGACAGATCCATCTGTCTACACAGTAGAAGAAACTGGCGTAGAAGGTACTGGCTATGAAGTAGCTTATAGTGATCAAACCGCAACAAGCGCTACTGTAACCAACACCTACCGCAGCACTGAATTTAAAGCAACCAAAGTATGGGCTGGCGACCAAGATGCAAGCAAACGTCCGGCTGTTAAGTTCCAACTTAAGCGTGACGGTGCTAACTATGGCGATGCCAAAGACGTACCACAAGCAGGCGGTGAAGTAACTTGGTCTAACTTACCATACTACCAAGATGGTAAGACTGATCCATCTGTTTACACAGTAGAAGAGACTGGCGTAGAAGGTACTGGCTATGAAGTAGCTTATAGTGATCAAACCGCAACAAGCGCTACTGTAACCAACACCTACCGCAGCACTGAATTTAAAGCAACCAAAGTATGGGCTGGCGACCAAGATGCAAGCAAACGTCCGGCTGTTAAGTTCCAACTTAAGCGTGACGGTGCTAACTATGGCGATGCCAAAGACGTACCACAAGCAGGCGGTGAAGTAACTTGGTCTAACTTACCATACTACCAAGATGGTAAGACTGATCCATCTGTCTACACTGTTGAAGAAACAGGTGTAGAAGGTACTGGTTATGACGTTGCCTATAGCAACCAAACTGCTACAAGTGCAACTGTAACCAATACTTACCGTACTACCGAGTTCAAAGTAACCAAGGTATGGGCAGGCGATCAAGACGCAAGCAAACGTCCAGCCGTTAAGTTCCAACTCAAACGTGACGGTGCTAACTATGGTGAAGCTAAGGACGTGCCAAAAGAAGGCGGTTTAGTCACTTGGACTAACTTACCATACTACCAAGATGGTAAGACTGAGGCTTCTGTTTACACTGTAGAAGAATTAACTGAAACACCAAATGGCTATGAAGTTACCTACACTTCTGATGCTAATGGTGATGTGACCGTCACAAATACCTTCAAGACAACTGGTTTTGTTGCAAGTAAAGTTTGGAAAGGCGATAAAGATCCTTCAGTTCGCCCTCAAGCTCAATTCCAACTCTACCGTGATGGAGTAGCTTATGGCCAACCGCAAGCTGTTCCAACAGTTGATGGTCAAGTTGCTTGGACTAACTTACCATACTACCAAGAAGGTAAGACTGAAGCAAGTGTCTACACTGTTCAAGAAGTACAAGCAGCGGATTCACCATATGCAGCGAACTATGCTGATCAAACAGCAAGCACTGTGACTGTAACTAACACGCTTCAAAACAAAAAAACTAACTTCACCGTTAATAAGCAATGGCGTGGTTTTGATGCTGACATGAAACGTCCAAATGCTAAATTCCAATTAAAACGTGATGGCCAAGCTTATGGCGAACTTCGTGATGTGCCAAAAGAAGACGGTCAAGTTGTTTGGACTGATTTACCACTCTATCAAGATGGGACTACTACTCCAAGTGTCTACACTGTTGATGAGTTAGATCCTTCTAACCAAGGTGGCTATGAATGGAAGGTTGAGAACTTAACCGCTTCTTCAGCAACGGTTATTAACTCACGTAAGCCAGTCGATCAACCACCAACCCCACCAACTCCTTCTGGTAAGCGTGAATTACCTAAGACTGGTGAATATGGTACATTCTTAACTGGTTTGGCAGGCTTAAGCTTCTTATTAGCAGCAGCTTACGTCATTTCTCCAGTAGGTCGACGTAACTAAGTTAGTGCGACCAATAGACGCAATCCCTAAATGCGTAAAAACTCAGAGCTTGAGCTCTGAGTTTTTTTGTACTTAGGGCCTAAAAAACTCCCCTTGTATAGGGGAGGGATTTGCTTATAGCTTGAAGAATTCAACCAAGTAACGAGCTAAGCCGTCTTGGTCATTTGTGTAAGATGTTATATCGTCAGCAATTGCTTTAAGTGGTTCAATGGCATTTGTCATGGCTACACCACGACCAGCATAAGCTATCATAGACAGATCATTGTGTTGGTCGCCAAAAGCCATAATATGGGAATTGGGAATATGGTAGAACTGGGCTAAGCGATCAATCCCATAAGCTTTATTGACGCCTTTCTGAACCACTTCCAAAAAGGGAAGGGTGCCGCCCCAAATATCAATATCGACCTGTTGTCCATATTCTTTTAAGAGCAATTTCTTAATTGGCTCTTGAGTCTCAGCGGTTGAAAAGACGCTAAGTGATGTCGGGCCAAAGGTCAGACTCTCTGGTGTCATCAAGGTTAGATCGTTTGGATCAACTTGGAAGAAGGGACTATCCGGAATATCATAACTAGAAACAAAGACGTAACCGGGACCTTCAGCACAGACTAAGGAAACACCTAGGTCTCGACTTTGATCCATAATTTTGAGAGCTAATTCCCGTGGGACTTCTGCTTCATAGCGTGCTTGCCAGTTGGGACGACCAGGATAGTGGCCATAAGCTCCATTAAGGTTAAGAATGGGCGCCTGAGGGTTAATTGCCTTGTAAAATTGTTGGCTGTTGCGGTAAGGTCGCCCAGTAGCAATGACAACGAGATGTCCCATATCCCGTACTTTTTGTAGAACTTGAATAGTGTAGGGACTTAATTGTGATTGATTATTTAAGGTTGTGCCATCTAAATCAATGGCGATGAGATAGGCTTGCATGGAAATCCTCCTTATCATCTTAGTATAGCCATTTCTGCCTTGGCTTTCAACTCTTAATGACAGGCAAGATGCTTGATTTTTCTATTAAATAGCTTACAATGAAGGAGTAATTGCCAAGGAAAGGGGCTTGTGACCATGAGTCAAGAACTAACAGAAAAACTACAGACCCAGATTCAAACCGCTTTGGAAGAAGTGATTGACCCAGAACTGGGAATTGATATCGTCAATCTTGGCTTGGTTTATGAAGTCGATTTAAGCGAAGAAGGGGTCTGTGAAGTTCAGATGACCTTGACCACAATTGGTTGTCCTTTAGCAGACGTTATCATCAATGATGTCAAACAGGCTTTGCTTAAGATTGACCAAATTAAAGAAGTTAAGGTTGAGTTGGTTTGGTATCCAGCATGGGACCCAAGTCGCATGAGTCGCTATGCCCGTATCGCCTTAGGCGTTAAATTATAGGAGGGATATTATGCGTGAGTTAGCAGATTTACAAGCCGTTGAGGATTTCAAAGCACAAAATCCGGAGGGACTAGTCATTGATGTCCGGTCTCAAGCGGATTATGAAGAAGGTCATATGGAAGGAGCACTTCATCATCCTGAGGAAACCATCTTGACGGATTTAGCTGATAGAGACAAGACTTTACCAATTGCGGTTTACTGTAACCGAGGTGTTAAGTCACGTCGTGTGGCACAAAGTCTCGAAGCAGCTGGCTTCAGCAACATTTATAACTATACACCTGGTTTAAAAGGTTAAGAAAAGTTTAAAGTCAAAAAAGGTCAGAGAAAACTCTTGACCTTTTTTGACTTTTGGGCTATACTAAGAATGTGCCCAAGATTGGGCTCTTATTAAACACTAAAAACACTGACTATTTTTGACTAAACAACTATAAAGGAAGGTGCTAAGATGATTGAAAAAATGACAACAACCATGCAAGAAGCTTTGGCTCAAGCGCAACAGATTGCCATAACTCGGCAACATCAGGAAATTGATATTCCTCATCTCTGGCATGTTCTGATTCAACCTAATGAATTCGCGGCACGTCTCTATGAAGAAATTGGCGTTCCAATGGAAGAATTTCGCCAACTAGTCAACAAGGAGATTGACGCAATCAGTGTCGTATCAGGAAGCAATGTCCAGTATGGCCAAGCTATTAGCCAACGACTTAACCAACTTTTTGCAGCAGCTAACAAGATTGCTAAGGACAATAAGGATGAATTTTTATCAACTGAGGTCATTCTTCTTGCCCTCTATCAGCAAAAGGGCAACCCCTTGACTCAATTCTTGAATCAACATGATATCAGTGAGTCTAAATTAAAAGAACGTATCGATCAATTGAGAGGAGGATCACGCGTGACATCACAAAACCAAGAAGAAACCTATGAAGCTTTGGCCAAGTATGCCACAAACCTTGTCCAAGCCGTTAGAGAAAATAAACTAGATCCAGTTATCGGGCGTGACGAAGAAATTCGGGATGTCATCCGAATTTTGTCACGTAAGACTAAGAACAACCCAGTCTTAATCGGGGAACCAGGTGTTGGTAAGACTGCCATTGTGGAAGGGTTAGCCCATCGTATTGTAAGACGCGATGTACCTGAGAACCTCAAAGACAAGGAAATCTATAGCCTTGATATGGGGGCCTTGATTGCCGGCGCTAAGTATCGCGGTGAATTTGAAGAACGTCTCAAAGCGGTTCTTAAGGAAGTGAAACAGTCAGAAGGCAGAATCTTGCTCTTCATTGATGAGATTCACCTGATTGTAGGGGCTGGTAAGACTGACGGTGCCATGGACGCCGGCAACTTGCTTAAACCTATGTTGGCGCGTGGGGAGTTGCACTGTATTGGTGCCACTACCTTAGACGAATACCGCGAGAACATCGAAAAGGATAAGGCCTTGGAACGTCGTTTCCAACGGGTACTAGTTCAAGAGCCAACAGTGGAAGATACTATTTCTATCTTACGGGGGCTTAAGGAACGCTTCGAAATCCACCACGGGGTTAACATTCATGACAACGCCTTGGTGGCAGCCGCTATCCTGTCCAACCGCTACATTACTGATCGCTTCTTACCTGATAAGGCCATTGACTTAGTCGACGAAGCTTGCGCAACCATTCGGGTCGAAATTAACTCTATGCCGACAGAAATGGACCAAGTCAATCGTCGTCTCATGCAACTTGAAATCGAAGAAGCGGCACTTAAGAAAGAACACGACGAAGCAAGTAAGAAACGCCTAGAGAACTTACAAGAAGAATTGGCTGATTTACGCGAACAAGCCAACATGCTCAAAATGCGTTGGGAAATCGAAAAAGAAGCTTCAAACAAAATGCGTGACAAACGTCTGGAGTTAGAAGCGGCTCGCCACCAACTCGAAGAAGCCGAAGCTAGCTACGATTTGGAACAGGCAGCCGTCCTGCGCCATGGTAAGATTCCGCAATTAGAGAAGGAATTAGCAGAGCTTGAAGCCAAAGAAACTGTGCCACGTCATGAACGTCTGACCCAAGAATCAGTAACTGACGAGGAAATCGCGCAGGTTGTAGGTCGTTTGACAGGAATTCCGGTTAATCGACTGGTTGAAGGTGAACGTGAGAAGTTACTTAAGCTTAGCGACACCCTACATGAACGCGTCATTGGTCAGGACGAGGCCGTTGATAAGGTAGCGGAAGCTGTCTTACGTTCTCGTGCCGGCTTACAAAACCCTAACCGTCCAATTGGTTCCTTCCTCTTCTTAGGACCTACTGGGGTAGGGAAGACAGAGTTAGCTAAAGCTTTAGCAGAAACGCTCTTTGACTCAGAAAGCCATCTGGTTCGGATTGATATGTCCGAGTATATGGAGAAACACAATGTCTCTCGTCTGGTAGGGGCTCCTCCAGGCTATGTAGGTTATGAAGAGGGTGGCCAATTAACAGAGGCTGTGCGTCGGACACCATATACAATCGTCTTATTAGATGAAATTGAAAAGGCCCACCCAGACGTCTTCAATATCCTGCTTCAAGTTCTTGACGACGGACGCTTGACTGACTCTAAAGGTCGGACAGTGGACTTCAAGAATACTGTCCTAATCATGACCTCTAACATCGGCTCAAGCCTCTTGTTAGAAGGAGTAGAGGACGATGGCAGCATCAATCCAGAGACCGCAGCTCAAGTGCGTCAACTCTTGCGTCAACACTTCAAGCCAGAGTTCCTCAACCGGATTGACGACACCGTACTCTTTACACCATTGGCACAAAGCCACATGAATAAGATTGTCTTCAAACTCTTGAAGAGCCTGCAAGAACGTTTGGCTTACCAAGATATTAGCCTAGAATTAGATGACCAAGCAGCCACTTGGTTAGCTCATAACGGCTATGATCCAGTCTACGGGGCGCGGCCACTCATGCGCTATATGACGCGCGAATTAGAAACGCCATTAGCTAAGGCTATCATTGCTGGGGACATAGAACCTAACTCCCATGTGATGGTGCACTTAGAGGACGACCACCTGGTCTTTGAATCAAAACCTAATCAAGAATAAGGGCTAGTAAGATGACTAAGTTAACTTAGTCATCTTTTTTTAATTTGCAAGGCCTTCTTATTTACTTGACTTTCTTTCTAGCCTAGCGTAAGGTAAAATTAAGCATAAAGAGTTAATCTCTCGTGATTTTGACAATCCCAATGACTTATTGCTTGATTAGGATTGCTAGGAGGAGCGCTATGGCACGCTACGATAAATATATTATGAAATACATTGGTTTAATCACCCTTATTGTCTTGGGGGTATGGAACTGGAATTCCATTATGGGCTTAGTCGGCTCAATCTATAAGACTTTAGGACCCATTATTAACGGGGCTATTTTTGCTTATATCTTGAATCTACTCATGGTGCGCTATGAGGGGTTGCTGACCAAAGTCCAAGCGCAAGTACCTGGTGTCAAATCACTCAAACGCCCGGTGTCTATGTTTTTATCTCTCTTGACCTTCGTCCTAGCAGTGATTATGATTCTGGTCCTAGTCTTACCACAGTTATCGACCGCTATTAGTCGTTTTATTGAGGTAATTCCAAGTGTCAGCACTTGGCTACAGAAGGCGATTGAAGAGTATGATGCTTATTTTCCTCAGCTGCAGACCCTCATGTCACAGCTTAATATCAACTGGGGCAGCCTGATTCAACAATCCATGACAGTTCTTAACAGCTTGTCTTCTAACTTCTTAAACATTACCTTTACCACAATTACTGGGGTAGCATCTAATACCATTAACTCCATCTTGTCCTTGATGGTGGCCCTCTATATTTTGGGGTCTAAGGAACGTCTTTTGGTACAAAGTAAGCGGCTCATTATGGCCTACTTGAAACCTAGCCACGCTCAGACTTTCTTAGATATTATTCGACTGATGAATGAATCCTTCACCAATTTCTTCGTGGGGATGACCTTGGAAGGCATCATTCTGGGTAGCCTAGTGACAGTGGCTGCTAGTATCTTCAACCTGCCATATGCGGGCATGTTGGGTGTGATCGCTGGGGTTATGGCCTTAATCCCAATTATTGGCGGCTATATTTCAGCGGCAGTAGGGACCTTGATGCTATTGGCAGTTTCACCAAGCCAGGCTCTCTTTTACCTAGTCATGGTCATCATTATCATGCAATTGGAAGGGAACCTAATCTATCCACGTGTGGTGGGTGGATCCATTGGTTTACCTGGTCTCTGGGTCTTAGTAGCCTTCACAGTAGGTGGTGGTCTAATGGGGATTTCAGGCATGATTCTGGGGATTCCATTAGCAGCGACCCTCTACAAATTATTGGGCCGAGATGTCCTCATGCGGGAGAAACGCCAAACCTTAACCATTCTAGAATAAGTTAGATAGCGAGAGCCTGACTCTCGCTATTTTAATAGGATTATTTGGTGACTGTAAAAGCTTTATGTTATAATTGAACTATCAATTTTATCCTTTGATATAGCTACTCGAGGGTAAGGGGGTTAATAAGATGAAACACTTGACTAAGCATTTGTTAGTAGGCTGTTTGGGATTAAGTTTTCTTGTCAACTATACGGGCCAAAGTGTCGCTGCACGCCCACCTATTTTAGATGCTTCCACTGAGGATAGTTCTAATGAGGAAAGTTCTAAAGCAAGTGAGGGAAGTTCACAGATATCTGAAGCGACTGAACGTATGACCTTTCCTGAATTACAGGATAAGTTAGAGCAAGCACGACAAAAGGTTTTAAGTGTTAAAATCACAGCAAAGACCTCACGAAAAACTAAGGAGTTTTCTGTGCCAAGTGAAGATGCCTATATAGCTTGGAATAAATTCGAAGTCAGTGATGACCAGAAGAGTGAGCCGACACTTTCCTTTAATCATGAAGAATACAATTTGGCTAGCATACTTAAAATTGAGTATTACTTGACTAAGAAAGCTCAAGATGACTATCTTTTGTATACGAAATTAGAGACTGATCAACCTAGCTATAGTCAGATAACTTACCCCTTTGCCTATGTCAATTACCAGGATATTCTTACAACGATAATTTTACTTGACGCCCCATACGCTAAGGTTGAACTTAAAGATTCGAGTTATCATGTCTACATCAGTGACAAGGACCAGTCCTTAACCCACCTTTTCCTCTTTAGTATTGGGCGAGATAAAGTCGGTCAAGAAAAGAGTAGTCTTGAGCTCATAATCGACCAGAAGGATTTTAATCTTAAGGGCTTAAGCTATCACTATCAAGACGATCAAGAACAGCGGTCCGCAGAGCTATCGGTAGCAGATATTAATCAAGTCTCTGAGAAAGATCTGACCTTGGCCCCATGGACGCAAGACGCTGTCTTGGAAGAGGACAGCAGTTCTGATAGGACTGAATCAAGTGATGAAACAAATGAAGCTGCTGACTCCAGCCAAAGTCGTGAGTCCACTCCTAAGGCTAGTCAAATCATGGAAAAAGTATGGCGAGAGCGGCTACTTTCTTCGGTTTTCATGTCCTTCGAGAAAATTATCTTATCAGATGACAAGACCAATGTCACAGTCTTAGAAGGTGATATGGCCTATGATAAGGTTGGGCAAATCATCGGACTTCATTACTTTGGTATTCTAGATCATGGCTATCCTGATGGACGTTTCCTTGAAATCATAAAGGGCTTGAATGACAAAACCTTTTATGGGCGTCTTAATAGCCAATGGTACACGGTATCGACAGCTAAAACAGAGGATATCAAACCAGAATACCAGCGTCTGCTGACGGTCTTAGCAGACAAAAAGTTAACTGGAAAAATGACCCTTGAAGAATCGGAAACAAGTTATTTTCTGAAATTGGAAGGCCATGAACTTGGGCTCCTTGGTGATTTATCAAGAGACTTGCTAATGGATTTGACGGGGACAGACTCAAATGAAAGGCAAGGCAAGTTTAGTTTGACTCTAGAAGTTTCTAAAAAGGAACATTATCTCCAATCACTTGATTTGAAGGTAGAGACCCAAATAGGAGGGAGCCCTCAAATCCAGCATGCTAAAATATCCTTTAGTCGCCATAATAAGGTCTCAGATATGAAATTTGAGCTTCCTAGCGAGGCCAAAAATGCTAAACCAATTGAAGAGCTCTCATCTTATGAAGAATCGAATTAGTAACCTCGTGTAAATAGTTTTCAGACTTTAGTGAAAGTGCTATAATAGACTTAGAGACTTGAGAGGAGGAATAACTCGTGTATCTACTTATCTTGTTGGGGGTTGCATTTGCAACGGCCACACTCTTTTTCAAGCAGAAGTTACCGACTGCACTTTTAGCTTTAGCGTCTTTTGCTTGGTATTTTGAGGCTTGGCAGTCTGACGGGCTCTTACCCTTTATCATTTTTTCAGTTGGGGTAGTCATGGTCATCCTAGAGTTCTACTTACCGCAAACAGGTTTTGCAGGTGTCGTGGGTTCTATCGTTATGGCTCTAGTACTTCAATACCACACACAGAATTGGCAAGAGACTTGGCTCTTACTCTTCGGGATTGGACTTGTCAGTGTGACCGTATTCTTCGTCCTAATCAAGTTGGGACTAACGATTAAGGTCAATGAAGCCTTAATTCTAGATGCGCAGATTAACTCTCATGCTCGAGGAAGACAAGGAGACCAGGCTTCTAGCGCTGATCACCCGCTCATTGGTCACTCAGGACATGCTATTTCGGATTTGAAACCGATTGGTAAAGTTGAAGTGGATGGCCAAGTCTATGAGGCGCGAAGTGCCCACAACTTTATTAGTCAAGGGGCGACGGTTGCGGTGCAGGCTGTCAGCCAAGGGACACTTGTTGTTAGAAAAGGAGGAGAAGCATAATGAATGGATGGATTCCATTAGGTTTATTAATTATCGTCTTATTAGTACTGATTAGCCTCTTCTTCCGCTTTGTACCAGTAGGTTTATGGATTACTGCCTACTTCTCTGGTGTTAAAGTGGGGATTGGGAATTTAATCGGGATGCGTTTGCGGCGGGTTGTGCCAAAAATGATTATTAACCCAATGATTAAGGCAACCAAAGCAGGCTTAGTCATTAATACAAATGAACTTGAAGCCCACTACTTAGCAGGTGGGAATGTCAACATGGTTATTGATGCCTTAATTGCGGCTCAACGTGCCAATATTGACTTGGAATTCGAACAAGCAGCTGCCATTGATTTGGCAGGGCGGAACGTTTTTGAAGCCGTTCAAGTATCGGTTAACCCTAAAGTGATTGAAACTCCAATTATTGCGGGTGTCGCTATGGACGGGATTGAAGTTAAGGCCAAAGCCAAAGTGACCGTTCGCGCCAACATTGAACGTTTAGTCGGGGGGGCTGGTGAAGAAACCATCATTGCCCGTGTAGGTGAAGGTATTGTTACAACCGTAGGTAGTGCCGCTAAGCACTCCATTGTCCTAGAGAACCCAGACTCTATCTCCCAAACTGTTTTACGTAAAGGCTTAGACTCAGGGACTGCCTTTGAAATTCTATCCATTGATATTGCGGACGTTGATGTGGGCCGTAACATCGGGGCTAAATTGCAAGCTGACCAAGCTGTAGCGGACAAGAAGATTGCTCAGGCTAAGGCTGAAGAACGTCGTGCCTTCGCGGTGGCCCAAGAACAAGAAATGTTGGCCGAAGTTCAACGCATGCGCGCCAAAGTAGTTGAAGCAGAATCTGAAGTGCCATTAGCAATTGCTGAAGCCTTCCGCAAAGGCAACCTAGGCATTCATGATTACTATCAATTACAAAATATCCAAGCCGATACTGCTATGCGTGAATCCATTGCTAAGGATGAAAAACCAGCCGGCGATACAGTGATTTCTGAATAGGACACTTAAGTCATGATGAAAGGGGAGTGAACCAATGAGAGGCTATATCTTTTTGCTGATTTTCCTCGCGTCTTTCCTCATTCCTAAAATTCGGGACATGATTCGTGATAATGTGGCGGGCAAGCAAGCAAGATTCCGCCAGGACCCAATGCCTCAAGTAGACCCTCAGTATTCACTAAGAAATCTGTCAGCGCAATTGAATGTGCTTATGGCTGCAGCACAGGATCCTAATCTCACTGATCAGGAGAGAGCCTCATTAGAAGATAAGATCGATTATCTTAACCAAGAGCTGGATCAAGCTCTTGGAGCCCAAGAAATTGAAGCAGATAATCTCTTGCAAGCACGTGGAGAAGCTGGCCAGTCTATGTTGGACGAGGTTGAGTTTGATCAGGCTCAAGCGCAAATGGATGCCTCCTTGACTGATCAGTGGGGTGCCAGTGACCAAGATTGGTCCTTGGCAGAAACTGATACAGATGCCATTCAACTTGAACGTATAGGTGCTTCTAATCAACACCGTTCAGGCCGTGGCTCTAAACTCATCACGCTCAATCGCAAGACCCTTAAGGATGCGGTTATTTACAGTGAGATTCTCAAACCAAAGTATCAATCTAAATGATAAGGTATAGAGGTAGGAAGTGATTCCTACCTCTTTTTGTGTATAGTTAGACACAAAATAATCAGGAAACTTGCTTTTATTGCCCAAAGTGCTAGGATGAAAGTAGGATTTCTAAGTCCAGAAAAGAGGGATGACTAAATGTCAGATTTTAAACAGTATATCAAAAATATTGGCCATGTTGATTTTGAGCTTCAACCTCTCAATGAGGTGGATATTGCAGTTATGGTTGAAATGGTCTATCTCAAGTTAGATGATTATGTCAGTCATGTTATATCCGAATCAAAAGCCATTTCTGTCATGGATTTTTACCAGCAGTTTGCTCAAGACAAAAAAGAAATTCAAGAGGAAAATCCTTTCTTAATTTCCAAGGGACGGCTTGAGGTTGCTAAGGCCGCAGCCCAAGCATCACGTTATCGCAATATTAAGATTTTCGGTTTTCAATCCGACTTAGACCTTAAGTTAGAAAAGCAGTTTGCGGCGGCAACCTTCTATATTCCGGAACTTAATACCTATTTGGTAGTTTTCCGTGGGACAGATGAAACGATTGTGGGTTGGAAAGAAGACTTCAATATGAGCCACCAAACCCAGGTGCCGGCTCAGGATGCTGCTAGAGAATACCTAACTAAAGTCATGACTGAATTTGATGGTCAATATATTATAGCTGGTCACTCTAAAGGAGCCAACTTAGCAATTTATGCCGCTAGTCAACTTGATAAAAAGCTACAGAATCAAGTGTCGGCCATTTATGCTTACGATGGGCCAGGTTACCAACGGGATTTTCTAGAAACAGAGGGCTATTTGGCCATTGAGTCTAAGATCCATGCCTTCCAACCGGAGGACGCTGTGGTCAGTCAGATTCTCTTCCATACAGTTCAAGCCAAGGTGGTTGCTTGCAAAGGCATTAGCATGATGCAACACCTGCTAGAGAACTGGCAAATTGATAAGGTGAGTTTCAAGGAAGTAGAGTCGGTAACCCCAGGGAGTCAGCGTCTTCAAGCTACTCTTGGTCAATGGGTTGACCAGCATTCTGCCCAAGAGTTAGAAGAATTCTTCGGTGCCATATTTGGCATTATTGAGGCTACAGGTATTGAAACCTTGAATGAGATAGGCGACAATTTTCTCATGTTTCTTATCTCGCTACAACGTGAAATCCGTGATACAGAGGATAGTGACTTGCTAAAAGAAGGATTCGCTCAGCTCCAAGCCATCTATAAGGAGCAGGGGGATGAAACAAATGCCAATTTCTTGGAAGTCGTTCAAGGTAAGTTAGATAGTGCAGCAAACTTCATCAAGGACCTAGTTCCTGACGCCCTATTGCCAGGTAAATCTGAAGATAAGCAAGTAGAAGAGGAAGGGGAGCCACAAGCCATAAGCGAGGAAACAGATCATGGCACGATTTGATTATGAGCCTCTCAATCTCTATGATAACTTTGCGACTGCTAGCCGCCGATGGCCGGATATTCCGATTTATTTTGACCAGGCCTTACCTGCCTTCCCAGAATTAGGGCTAGCTACTCACTATTGTGATGTTCTTGAAGCTATTGACCGTCGTGCTAGGCAGCTAGCTGTATTAGGAATTGAAGCAGGCAGTAAGGTTATGATCTTCAAGTCGCCTGCATTTGATAGTTATCTTTTAGCGGTGGCGCTGACCAAGCTTGGAGCGGTACCCGTCATGGTGTCTTATCATTTGTCGGCCGAAGTCATCCGAGTTTTTGGTCAAAGACTGGGACAAGGGCATTTTCTTCTCTACGACTATAAAACAGCCAAGACAGTTTCTCAGCTTTCTAGCCCAAATAGCTCAACTTATGTAAGTATTGAGTCTATATTGGAAGTGAAAGAAGAAAGTGAGCTTAAGACAAGACAATTGGACTTAGATGCTATTGCCTATATGACCCATACATCTGGTACAACTGGAATTCCAAAGCTTATATGTCACTCTTGTCGAACTATGGGCTGGCGTACCCTCTGGCAGAAGCGGGTCTTAGACCAGATGCAAGAGAGAAAACTCTGTAGCTTTTTGGTTAGTCCTGTCCATTCACGTTTCAATATTGGGGTTTCTAGCCTCATGTCCTTGGGCTTTCCCATGATGCCATTATCGAATCCTGACCTAGCTTCAGTGGAGGCTGCTTTCAGAGAACACCCACCATATGCTGTGGAAACTCATCCTAATCATTTTGTTCAATGGCGTGGTCTAGCGCAGGACCAGCCGGAACTATTCAAGGAGACTAAGTACTTTCATTCGACCTTTGATGCCATTAATAGCGATGCCATGGCTTCATTCTTGAAGGCAGCTAAGGCTAACCATCCTGTCTTCTTACAGGTCTACGGACAAAGTGAATGTGGGCCTATGATTCTAAGAGCCCATCGCTTAAGAAGCTTAGCTAATATCGAGGCCAGAGACATGGGACTAGGCCTAGGCGACTTAACCAAGGCCAGAATATGTGATGCTGAGGGTAATCCTGTCAAGCAAGGCCAACCAGGCCATATCCAACTCTATTCCAAGGGCAGGGCGCTAACTTATTATCAAGAAGAAGGGCGATTTGCTGAAAATGTTTATGGTGAATGGTGGGATAGTGGGGACTACGGTTATATAGATCAGCGGGGCCATCTCTATTTGCAAGATCGCAAAGTCGACCTAGTTGATGCCTTGCCAAGTACACTTGCATTAGAGGATGTCCTTTTGGATAAACTGAATTTTTTGGCTGAAGTGGTCATTATTAGAGACCCAATGGGCTATGCCCAGCCAGTTATTGCAGTCAATGATGGCATGACCATGGATTGGCAAGCCTGGTGGGATCTGACGGCGGATATGCCTCACCTCAACCAAGCAATTATCTTGGAGTGGGGGAAGATTCCACGAACCGCAACCATGAAGGTCAAACGGCTAGCGCTTAGCCAACAGATATTTAGTTGAGTAATTCGAGATATAGAGCAAGATTTGACCTAACTTAGGCCTTGCTTTTTCTTATGGGATGGTGTATATTATATAAGGTTGCATCACCCGATGCGCCAATTCGCACGTTCGTTGATAGTGAGGACGGTGCTTGGGTAACCAAGTTTCCTTGCTAGGTGACACGTTCGGAGGAAAAATATTAAACCAAATGGAGGTATAGAAATGTCAGTAATTTCTATGAAGCAATTATTAGAAGCTGGTGTACACTTCGGTCACCAGACTCGTCGTTGGAACCCTAAGATGAAGCGTTACATCTTTACAGAACGTAACGGTATCTACATCATCGACTTACAAAAAACCGTTAAATTAGTTGACGAAGCATACAACTACATGCGTGAAGCAGCAGCTGACGGCGGTGTAGTACTCTTCGTTGGTACTAAGAAACAAGCTCAAAAAGCTGTTGAAGAACATGCAGTACGTTCAGGTCAATACTACATCAACCACCGCTGGTTGGGTGGTCTCTTGACTAACTGGGATACTATCCAAGGCCGTATCCGTCGCTTGAAAGCTATCGAAAAAATGGCTGAAGACGGGACCTTTGAAGTACTTCCTAAGAAAGAAGTTATCGAAATCCGTAAGGAACAAGAGCGTTTAGAGAAATTCTTAGGCGGGATCAAAGACATGCCAAGAATTCCAGATGTTATCTTCATCGTGGACCCACGTAAAGAGCGCATCGCGGTTCAAGAAGCTCAAAAATTAAACATTCCAATCGTTGCTATGGTCGACACTAACTGTGACCCAGATGAAATCGACGTAGTAATCCCATCTAACGATGACGCTATCCGCGCTATCAGCTTAATCGCTGGTGCTATGGCTGACGCTGTTATCGAAAGCAACCAAGGGGTTGTAGAAGCTGTCGCTGAAGAATCAACTGACAAAGCTTTCTTCGACAACTTGTTTGAATCAAACGAAGGCCAAGAAGCCTAAGCGTTACTTAACTTAGTATAAGCATGAACTGTCTTAATTCAGGAGGATAACCATAGGCTCAAGGCTAGGGACCTGTGTTGAGACAGTTTTTTATAAGACCTGAGGAGGAAACATACAAAATGGCAAACATTACTGCAAAATTAGTAAAAGAATTACGCGACATGACTGGCGTCGGTATGATGGACGCTAAAAAAGCTTTAGTTGAAGTTGAAGGCGACATCGACAAAGCGGTAGACTTCTTGCGTGAAAAAGGTTTAGCTAAAGCTGCTAAAAAAGCTGACCGTATCGCAGCTGAAGGGGTTACTGCTACTTATGTAGACGGCAACACTGCTGCCTTAATCGAATTGAACTCTGAAACTGACTTCGTTGCTAAGAACGACAAGTTCCAAGCATTAGTAGCGACTGTTGTTAAAGCTATTGCTGAAGCAAAACCAGCTACTATGGAAGAAGCTTTAGCTGTTAAAGTTGGCGACAAGACAATCGAAGAATTAATCTTAGAAGGTACAACCGTTATTGGTGAAAAACTTTCTCTTCGTCGTTTCGAAGTATTGTCTAAAGCTGATGGCGATGCTTTCGGTGAATACCTCCACATGGGTGGCCGTATCGGTGTCTTAACTGTTATCGAAGGTTCTGATGACTCTGTAGCAGCTAAAGACGTTGCTATGCACGTTGCAGCGATTAACCCACGTTACGTAAGCCGTGAAGATGTATCTGATGAAGACTACAAACACGAAGAAAAAATCCAAACCGAAATCGCCCTCAACGAAGGCAAACCAGCTAACATCGTTGAAAAGATGATTAAAGGTCGTATGAACAAATACTTAGCTGAAATCAGCTTAACTGAACAAGCATTCGTTAAGAATCCTGACCAAACAGTTGCTGAATTCGTAGCTTCTAAGGGCGGCAAAGTGAAAACTTTTGTCCGTTATGAAGTCGGCGAAGGTATGGAAAAACGTCAAGATAACTTTGCAGACGAAGTGGCTGCCCAAATGGGTAAATAAGCTCGTCTAATTGACTAAGCCCCAAGTGATTGGGGCTTTTTCTGAAAAACGGACTCATCAGGCAAATCAAGGTAAGGAGTAAGAAAATGGTAGAACCGAAATACAAACGTGTCGTCTTGAAATTAAGCGGCGAAGCCATGGCTGGACAATCTGGCTTTGGCATTGATCCAGCAACCATCAAAGAAATGGTCAAGGAAATTAAAGAAGTTCACGCCTTAGGCGTAGAAATCGCCATTATTGTCGGTGGTGGCAATATTTGGCGTGGGATTACAGGGGCTGAGATGGGCATGGAACGGGCGCAAGCCGACTACATGGGCATGTTAGCGACTGTGATGAACTCCTTAGCCCTACAAGATGTTCTGGAGAACAATGGCGTGCCAACTCGAGTTCAAACCTCAATTGACATGCGCCAAATTGCGGAACCATTCATCCGTCGTCGTGCTATCCGCCACTTGGAAAAGGGCCGCGTGGTTATCTTTGCAGCTGGTACCGGGAACCCTTACTTCTCAACTGATACTCTAGCCGCTTTGCGTGCTGCAGAAGTGAACGCAGACGTTATCTTGATGGCTAAGAACAATGTGGATGGTGTCTACGATGCTGATCCACGCCAGGATGCCAATGCAACTAAGTTCGACAACTTGTCCCACTTAGATGTTATTGCTAAAGGCCTAAAGGTTATGGACTCTACCGCTAGCTCGCTCAGCATGGATAACGATATTCCGTTGGTTGTCTTCAACTTGAACGAACCTGGTAATATCCGCCGTGTTGTGCTGGGTGAATCCATCGGGACGGTCGTTGGCGGCAAATAATGAAGTTATAAGAGCGTTTCCTAGTCTCTAGGGCGCTCTTTTTGGATAAAAATAGGCTATACTCAAGCTTGATTAAATATGCTATAATAAGTTAGTAGAAAATATGCAGGAGGCTGTCTCAATGACTACTGAATTAATCAAAGATACTAAGCAACGTATGCAAAAGACTGTTGACGCCTACCAACGCGAGTTAGGTTCTATTCGGGCTGGGCGCGCTAATGCCAGCATTTTAGACCGTATTAGTGTTGAATACTATGGCGTGCCAACTCCACTTAACCAATTAGCATCCATCACCATTCCAGAGGCTCGCATGCTCTTGATTACCCCTTATGACAAAGGCACTCTAGGGGATATCGAGAAAGCTATCTTAATGAGTGATGTGGGCATTACGCCATCTAACGATGGGTCTGTGGTGCGCTTGGTCATTCCGGCCTTGACTCAAGAGCGACGTCAAGAATTGGCTAAAACCGTTGGTAAGGAACAAGAAGGGGCTAAGGTCCGCGTTCGTAACATCCGTCGTGATGCCATTGACCATGCTAAGAAGGCAGAGAAGAACAAGGAAATCACTGAAGATGATTTGAAGGGTCTAGAAAAAGACATTCAAAAGTTAACAGACGACTTCGTTAAAGAAATCGAAAAATTAACGGCTGAAAAAGAAAAAGAAATCCTAGAAAAATAAGACTTTATTGGCGCGGATTCTGTTTCATAACAGGATTTGCGTCTTTTTTTTCTTACCTAAAAAGTGCTATAATGAAGTTAGTTAATAAACTTACATAGGAGGGGACTTGTTATGTTAACCTATATTGTAGGTGCCGGTGCAATGGGTTGCCGTTTCGGCTATCAAATGGCTGAAGCTGGCCAAAAAGTTGTCTTGTTCGATGGCTGGCAAGACCACATTCAAGCAATCAAAGAGAAAGGCCTAATTATTACCGGAGACCAAGACAAGACGGTAGCCTTAGATATTCGGCCATTTGGTCAAGATGCGCCCGTCTGTGACCTCATGATTCTCTTCGTCAAAGCCCACCAATTGGAGACAACTTTGAAGGAAACGGCTCACTTGCGTGATCAGCACACCAAGGTTTTCTGTTTACTCAATGGGTTAGGACATGAAGAAGTTATTAAACGATACGTGGATCCACATAATATTATGATGGGGGTAACAGTTTGGACAGCTGTCCTAGTCGGTCCGGGGCAAGTTCGTCTCAAAGATTCCGGGACTATTAATTTCTGTGCGCTTGACCCAAGCGGAAAAGAACTTGGTCTAGAGGTTGAAGCTTTACTTAACCAAGCTGGGCTTAATGCGACATATGACGAGGAAGTCTTTAAGGCTATCTGGACTAAGGCCTGTGTCAATGGGACCATGAACTCTACTTGTGCCTTAACAGATTGTACCATTGCAGAATTCTTCTCTTCGGAAGAGGGACGCTTAATCGTTCGCCAACTCCTGCACGAGTTCGTCACTGTAGCCAAAGCCAAAGGCATTGTCCTCGATGAAGAGAAAATCTACCAGTATCTTATGGACTTGTCGGTTAAGTTAGCAGGTCACTATCCATCAATGCACCAAGATCTGGTTCAACAAAAACGCCTAACTGAAATTGACTACATCAATGGGGCTGTTGCACGTATGGGGGCCGACTTAGGCATTGATACACCTTACTGCAAGATGGTGACGGAGTTCATCCATGTTAAGGAGCGTCAAATTGGGGTGCGCGCCTAGTAACTAAGCCCAAAGGCTTGACACGTAGGCTCTTTATGGTATAATGAATACAGTCGAAATCAAGTTGGAAAGGAGTGAGCGGTGACGCTTGCTCTTTTTGCATGAGAGAATGAGGTGAACTATGAGTGCAATTTTAGATAAGGTGACACCAGCCATTACCGAGATAGTAGAGGCCAACGGCTGCTACTTGGTTGACATGGAATATGTCAAGGAAGGTAAGTCTTGGTTCCTGCGCATCTATGCGGATAAACCAGGACGGATTGACATTGATGACTGTGCGGCCATCAGTGAGCAAATCAGCGAACATCTGGATAGTATTAAGCCAGACCCATTTCCTGAGGCTTATTTCTTAGAGGTCTCATCACCAGGGGCGGAACGGCCATTGAAAACTGATCAAGCCTTGCGAGAGGCAGTGGGTGAGTATGTACATTTAGACTACTATGCGCCACAACATGGTGCTAAGAGCCATGAAGGGACTTTAGATGCTGTGACAGATGACAAAGTTACGCTGACTGTCCAAATTAAAACTGTCAAAAAACAACTAGAAATCGAACGCCAAGCCATCGCCAAAGCGCGTCTGGCCATTAAGTTCTAATAGACTACTGGAGGATAGACAATGAGTAAGGAACTTGTTAAAGCAATGCAGGTTTTAGAAGAAGAAAAGGGGATTTCTCGTCAAATCATAAAAGAAGCCCTAGAATCTGCCTTAGCTCTAGCATATAAGAAAAACTATGACCAAGCCCAAAACGTGGAGGTCCAATTCGATGAGAATAAGGGCACCATTAAGGTCTACTCGGTCAAAGAAGTTGTAGAAACCAACTATGATTCGACCTTAGAAATCAGCCTAGAAGAAGCGCTCAAGATTAACCGCGCTTACGAAATTGGCGACAAAATCAAATTCGAAGTAACACCTAAGGACTTCGGTCGTATTGCGACTCAGACAGCTAAGCATGTCATTATGCAACGTATTCGTGAAGCTGAACGGGAGAATATCTTCGAGGAATTTAGCCAATATGTAGATGAAATCATGACCGGGACGGTAGAACGTCAAGATCACCGCTTTATCTATGTCAATATTGGCCGTGTGGAAGCTATCATGCCCCTTGGGGAACAAATCCCTAGCGAACAATTTGAGCCTGATCAACGTATTAAGGTTTATGTAGCGAAGGTTGATAAGACAAGCAAAGGCCCACAAATCGTGGTCAGCCGTGCACATAATGATTTCTTGCGCCGCCTCTTCGAGCAGGAAGTTCCAGAAATCTACGATGGAACGGTTGAAGTCATGGCCATTGCTCGTGAAGCAGGTGACCGTGCCAAGGTAGCAGTGCGTTCACGCGACAAGAATATCGACCCTGTTGGGACCTGTGTGGGCCCACGTGGTCAACGTGTTCAAGCTATCGTTAACGAACTCAACGGCGAAAACATGGACATCATCGAATGGAATGAAGATCCAGTTGTCTTCATCCAAAATGCCTTGAGTCCTGCTCAAGTTCTCAAGGTTGATTTCAACGAAGAAGCGCATGCCTGCATCGTAGTAGTACCGGATAACCAATTATCCTTGGCTATCGGTAAACGTGGTCAAAATGCCCGGCTAGCAGCTCGCTTGACTACCTATAAGATTGATATCAAGTCAGAATCTTCTTATGCTGACTACTTAGAAGAGCAAGCAGCCTTAGCCTTAGAAGCTCAAGCTGCAGCTGAAGCTGGTCAAGAGGATTTAGCAGACGAATTTCCAGCTGAGACACTAGACCAAGCAGTTGAAGTAGAAGATCTAAAGCTTGAATCTGAACCTGCTGACGAACAATAAGGCTGAGCGAAGGAGGGGACCCGATGCAAACGAAGAAACAGCAAGCACCACGCAAGGTGCCAATGCGTAAATGTATTGTATCCCAGACTATGTTCCCTAAGAAGGAACTGGTCCGGGTGGTCAAATCCAAAGAAGGGCAGATTTCGATTGATCCAAGTGGTCGTCAAAATGGTCGTGGTGCTTATATTGGCCTAGACCGTAATCTGGCCTTGGAAGCCAAGAAGAAACGGACCTTTGACCGTGCTTTCAGTATGAAAGTGGAAGACGCCTTCTACGATGAACTCTATGCCTATATTGATCATCAACAGGCGCGTAAAGAATTACTATGACACCAGAACAAAAGAAATTGAACATGTTAGGTCTGGCCAACCGGTCGGGTAACCTGATTAGTGGTGACGAACTCGTCGAGAAAGCCATTAAACGCGGACGCGTGGCCTTGGTCATCTGTGCCCAAGATGCCAGCGAAGCTACCCGCGCACGTTATCAGGATTGGTCCCAGCGCTATCATGTTCCACTAGAAATGACATTTAACCGAGAACAAATCAGTCACGCTGTGGGAAAGACTCGTTCAATCGTGGCCATCACCAACCAGGGGATGGCTAAGACCTATCTTTCCTATTAGCCCTACTGACCAATTCTTAGGAATAGGAAGGTGAGACAATGACAGTTAGTCGCGTATATGAATTTGCCAAAGCACATAATATGAGCTCCAAGGCTGTATTAGAATTGGCAAAGAAAAATGGTATTGAATTCAATAGCCATATGTCCTCCATGACCGAGGGACAAACTCAAGAATTGGAACGCTTACTGCGTCAACCAAAGGCTGCGCCAGCAGAGAAAGCTACGCAAAAGCCAAAACAAGACAAGCAAGCGCCTAAGGCTAAGCCTGAAGCCAAGCAAGGTCACAAACAGCCTGAAAGCAAAGGCCAAAATCAAGCCCACCAAGGCAACAAGCAAGCTAAGAAGCCACATGGCCAAGAGTCTGCTAAAAAACATGAAGGCCAAGCCAAGGCTAAGACTGAAGGTAACCGCCATAATGGCCAACAGTCTAACAACCAAAATCAACGTCATAACCAAGCAGACTTTGATGGGAATCGTCGGACGGGTGGTAGCCGTCGTAAGAACCGTGGCCGGCACAACCGTCAAAATGCTAATGTCACCGAATCCAAGGGGATTACTGCTCGTAAGCATAAGGAATTACCAGAGAAGTTAGTCTACACGGAAGGTATGAATATCCAAGAGATTGCTAAGCTCTTCCACCGTGACGCTAGTGAAATCATCAAGAAACTCCTCATGTTAGGGGTTATGGCCAACCAAAACCAAGCTCTTTCCAAGGAAGTTATTGAATTAATTGCCATGGAATATGGGGTAGAAGCGGAAGAAAAAGTGGTCATTGATAATGCTGACTTGGAACGTCACTTCGCTCAAGAAGAAATTAAGCCTGAAAACTTAGTAACGCGTCCACCAGTTGTAACCATTATGGGTCACGTCGACCATGGTAAGACCACTCTCTTGGACCAATTGCGTAACACCAACGTTTCCGAAGGTGAAGCCGGCGGGATTACCCAGCATATCGGGGCCTACCAAGTGAAGATTAACGACAAGTTAATTACCTTCTTGGATACGCCTGGTCACGAGGCCTTCACCACTATGCGTGCTCGTGGTGCGGATGTTACTGACATCACCATCATTGTGGTAGCAGCGGATGACGGGGTTATGCCTCAAACGGTTGAAGCTATTAACCACGCTAAGGCTGCAGATGTTCCAATCATCGTAGCTATTAACAAGATTGACAAGCCAGGGGCTAACCCTGATCGAGTCATGCAAGAATTAACCGAGCACGGTTTGATTCCAGAAGCATGGGGTGGGGAAACCATCTTCGTGCCAATTTCCGCTAAGTTCAATCAAAACATTGAAGAACTCTTAGAAATGATTCTCTTAGTTTCTGAAGTAGAAGAATTGAAGGCTGACCCTCAACGTTTAGCTATCGGGACTGTTATCGAAGCTCGTTTAGACAAGTCTCAAGGTTCAACTGCCACCCTCTTGGTACAACAAGGGACCCTTCATGTTGGTGATCCAATCGTAGTCGGGAATGCCTTCGGTAAAGTCCGGACCATGGTCAACGACGCTGGCCGTCGTATTCGCCAAGCGGGGCCAGCAACGCCAGTTGAAATTACTGGTTTGAATGACGCGCCGCAAGCGGGTGACCTCTTTGTAGTCTTCCCAGACGAAAAATCTGCTCGTGCGGCAGGTGAAGAACGTGCTAAACGTGCACAATTGGCTATGCGTGACCTTAAGAAGAAGGTGACCTTGGACAACTTGTTCGAGAGCCTCCAAGAAGGCGAGCTCAAGTCTGTTAATGTCATCATCAAAGGGGACGTACAAGGTTCCGTTGAAGCCTTGTCTGCTAGTCTTCAGAAGATTGATGTTGAAGGCGTCCGCGTGGACATTATCCACCAAGCGGTAGGTGCCATCAACGAAAGTGATATTACCCTAGCTCAAGCTTCAGGTGCTATTGTTATCGGCTTTAACGTACGTCCTACGCCACAAGCTCGTTCCTTGGCCAACGATAATGAAATCGACATCCGCCTCCACCGCATTATCTATAATGTGATCGAGGAAATCGAAACAGCCATGAAGGGTATGTTGGATCCTGAATACGTGGAAGAAATTACCGGTCAAGTGGTTGTACGTGAAACCTTCGTCGTTTCTAAGGTTGGTACCATTGCAGGTTCTTATGTCTTGGATGGCTTCATCCAACGTAACAGCAAGGTTCGGATTATTCGTGATAATATTGTCATCTATGAAGGCGAACTAGCTAGCCTTAAACGCTTCAAAGACGATGCCAAAGAAGTATCTAAAGGCTTTGAGTGCGGGATTATGATTGAAAACTATAACGACATTAAGATTGACGACATCATCGAACCATACCGTATGGTTGAAGTCAAACGTAGCTAGGAGGGAGCAAGCCTATGGCAAACTATCGTGTAGGCCGTGTCCGCCAAGAAATTATGCGTGAAGTCAACCGCATTTTGCTACGCGAAGCCAAAGATCCGCGTATCGAAGGGGTGACCATTACCGATGTGGATTTAACAGGCGACTTGCAACAGGCGACCATCTTCTACTCAACACTCAGCGATAAGGCTGGTCAGCGTCAGAAGACGGAAGCGGGGCTCAAGGCAGTAACAGGTCTGGTTCGCAGTGAACTGGGCAAGGTTCTCAAGCTCTACAAGACACCTGAAATTCGTTTCGAACGTGACCGTTCAGTGGACTACGGAAATCGCATTGATCAATTACTCAATCAAATTCATAAACAAGATCAAGCAGAATAAGCCAAAGAGACTAGGTTAGCCTAGTCTCTTTTTTGATGGCTCAAAATGTGACTAAGTCAGCACAAGTATGAGGAGGGCGACTTGTTTAACTAGTCTATTTAACCTATAATAAGAGTTAGATATTTTTGCCAAAGAGAAGGTGACATCCGTGAATATTGAAAACCAGATTCAACAGAGTCAAGTTACGCATTTATCTCAGCTTCTTACAGATGCTCTTGAGCGAGCCTTTACTTCCATGACCTCACCCCAGCACCAAGCCTTATTAGCCAAGCTTAAGAATTTAGCGGATCAAGGGGACTACTCGGCTTATGTAGCAGCTATTCAGCCACTGGCTGAAGAAGATTTAGCGCTAGTAGCCCGTTACTTCTCGGCCTTGCCATTCCTGATTAACATCGCAGAAGACGTGGAGTTAGCGAGTCAGATTAAAATGAAACGTTGTCGTCACACTGATTTTCAAGGGGAGTTGCCAGCCACTTTGGCTGCCATCAAGCAAGCAGGCAAGGGGCAAGTGCTTGAAGGTCCCATGACCATTGAGCCAGTCTTAACGGCTCACCCAACTCAGGTTCAACGTAAGTCCATGTTAGATCTCATGGATAAGCTTTATGGCCTTTTAAGGGACTATCGTAACACCAGACCTGAATTTTTAGACCGACAAGCTTGGCAACACGAGCTTGAAGCCGTCATTGAAATTATCTTAGGCACAGATTTGATTCGCGAGCAGAAGCTACAAGTCGCAAATGAAATTGCCAATGTCATGACCTATTATCAGAAATCTCTGATTGAAAGTATCACGGATATTACCCTCAATTATCGCCAAGCCCTATCTGCTTTAGAGATAGAATCTCAGCATGCCCTGCCAATTACTATGGGCATGTGGATTGGTGGGGACCGGGATGGCAACCCTTATGTGACCGCGGAAACCTTACGCCTGACCGCCCACATTCAATCACAAGTTATCTTAGACTATTACTTAAGCAGCCTGGATCAGCTTTATCGCCGCTATTCTTTCTCCAGTGATTTAGTGTCTGTGACCCCTGAATTGGCTGCATTAGCAGAAGCATCTGAAGATTACTCGATTTTCCGCCAAAAAGAACCTTATCGTAAGGCCTTAAATACCATTAAGAATCGCCTTTGCGCTAGCAAATCCTTAATTTTAGGGGAGGATTCTCAACCTCAAGCCCAAGCCTATCCAGATGCCGAGACCTTCAAGGCTGACTTAAATCTTGTCTTAGAGGCGCTTAAAGCCGATGGCAAGGAATCACACACATTAGCTCCGCTAGAATCCTTAATTGTCTGTGTGGAAGTATTTGGGTTCCATTTAGCCAGTATCGACCTAAGACAAGACTCCAGCATTAATGAGGCCTGTGTGGCTGAATTATTGGCACAATCCAAGGTTGAGGAAAATTATAGTCAGCTAGATGAAGCAAGCAAAATCAACTGCCTCTTACACCAGTTAACCCAAGAACCTCGCCGCTTGTCGAGCGCCTTAAATCAACCATCAGATATTCTGAGACGTGAGATGGCTATTTATCAAGCCGTCGTTGACCTACAAAATCGTTTGGGCCACCGCATCATCAAACGCCACATTATTTCTCATACTACTTCCGTCTCAGACTTGTTAGAGTTGGCTTTGCTCTTCAAGGAAGTAGGCTTAATCGGTCCTAATTGGGCACATGTCCAACTAGTGCCACTCTTCGAGACCATTGAAGACTTGGAAGAATCCTTGGACGTCATGACGACTTATTTAGCTTTACCAGTTGTTCAGAAATGGCTAGAAAGCCAAGATTGGTGTCAGGAAATTATGCTAGGCTATTCGGATTCCAACAAGGATGGGGGTTACCTTGCTTCTGGCTGGGCTCTCTATCTAGCACAGAATAAATTAACCCGTTTAGGTAGGGAAGAGGGCATTACCATTAGTTTCTTCCACGGACGTGGGGGAACCGTCGGACGTGGCGGTGGGCCAAGTTATGAGGCCATTATGTCGCAACCTATTGGGACTATTAACCGTTTGATGCGGGTGACAGAGCAGGGCGAAGTCATTGGGACCAAGTATGGTAATCCTGACACAGCCTATTATCAATTGGAAAACATGTTAGTGGCCTCCTTGTCTCATGTCTTGTTAGCCCATGAAGTTCAAGACAGCAAGCCTTATGAAGCGGTAATGAATCGCTTGGTTGATTGGAGCTATCAAGCCTATCGTCAATTAGTCTTTGCAACTCCTGGCTTCTCCGATTTCTTCTTCCAAGCAACGCCAATTAAGGAGGTTAGCCAGCTTAATATTGGCTCTCGACCTGCCTCACGTAAGAAGGTGACCGATATTGATGGTCTGCGGGCTATACCTTGGGTCTTCTCTTGGTCACAGAGTCGCATGATGTTCCCAGGTTGGTATGGGGTAGGAACTGCCTTCCAACGTTTTATTGAAGAAGACCCTGGTCATTTAGCTTTATTACAAGAAATGTATGCAGAATGGCCATTCTTCCGAGCACTACTGTCTAATGTAGACATGGTCTTGGCTAAATCTGATATGGAAGTGGCTCGTTACTATAGCCAACTAGTTGAGGATGATAATGGTCAAGCCATCTTCCAAATCTTAGAAGCAGAGTGGCAACGCACCAAGGATCTCCTCTTACAAATAGAAGGGGAAGCGCAGCTGTTGGCGCAAAACAATTACCTGCGTGATTCCTTAGCCATGCGTCTGCCATACTTCAATGCCCTAAATTACTTGCAGGTGGAACTGATTAGACGGTCTCGTCAAGAACCGCTCAGTCCTTTGGCTAGCAAGATTCTGCACATTACCATTAATGGGATTGCGACTGGCTTGCGTAACTCTGGTTGATGGCACTTCTGAAGCCCTTATCTAAGCCCTTTGTTAGTCTTTTGGCCTTAAATCTGATATAATAAATCGTTATGAAATTTAAAGGAGCGTCGCACACTATGTATCACGGAATCTTGGTAATTAATAAAACAGTTGGCATGACCAGTCACGATGTTGTCTTTAAATTACGCAAAATTCTCAGAACGAAACGCATTGGCCACACCGGCACCTTGGATCCTAACGTAGCAGGTGTCTTAGTCTGTTGTATTGGCCAAGCAACTAAGTTAGTAGAAGACCTCATGGACGGTCAAAAGGGCTACCGAGGCGAAATTACCTTGGGTTTTTCTACCGAGACGGAGGATGCCGACGGAGCGCCTGTCGAATGTAAGCGACTTGAAGAGCCAGTGTCTGATGCCACAATTGATGCCGCCATGGCGGCTTTTCTAGGAGAGATTGTTCAGATTCCGCCTTATTACTCAGCCGTTAAAGTAGGCGGCAAGCGCCTCTATGAGTATGCGCGTGCAGGTCAGCAAGTGGAACGCCCACGACGAATTGCTCGGATAGACCGTTTTGAACGACTAGGGGCCAGTGAATTCGACCCACAAGAAGGCCTGCAACGCTGGTCTTTTGATGTCCAATGCGGCAAGGGAACCTATGTTAGAACCCTAGCAGTCGATCTAGGCGCTAAGCTAGGCTATCCAAGCCACATGTCTCATCTGGTCCGCTACATGACGGGGGGCTATAGCTTGTCTCAGGCCCATAGCCTAGAAGAAGTGGCCCAAGCGGCAGATCAAGGGCGAGTTAGTCACATCCTAGTCCCACTGGATCAAGCAATCAACTTTTGCCCACATTACCACTTGCAAGATTCAGAGTGGCCCATAGTCAAGAATGGGCAGGTTGTGCCAAGCACTGCTTTCAACCAAGCTCTCAAAGAGGCTACCGCTTGCTACTACCAAGGCAAAGTTCGTGCCATTTACGGGCCACATCCAAGCAAACCTGATATGGTCAAGCCCTTGAAGATGTTTAGTTATGAAGAGGAGTCACGATAGACAACATGGAAATTATTCGAATACATCATCCAAATCTTCCGCAACTTAAGGGGCCTATTGTCTTGGTTTTAGGATTCTTCGATGGCGTGCACCGGGGGCATCAGGCTGTCATTCAAGCCGGACGTCGCGAGGCTGACCGCTTAGGTTTGCCTTTGGCGGTCATGACCTTCAACCAACATCCTAAAATCGTATACAGTCGACTGACAGCAGCTGAGATGGATTACCTGTCAGACTTAGACCGTAAGATGGAATTGCTTGAAGCCAATCAGGTGGACATAGTCTTCTTAGTCGATTTTACCTATCCCTTTGGCTCCCAGTCTCCTCAAGCTTTTGTTGAAAAATACATTGTCGGCCTTAAGGCTCAGGTGGTGGTAGCAGGTTTTGACTATACTTATGGTCCAAAAGAAGAAGCCAACATGTCCACCTTACCGCAACACGCAGCTGATCGCTTCCAAATTATTGAAGTGCCTGAACTGGTGCTTAATCAGGAAAAAATCGGCTCGACACCCATTCGGGAACTCTTAAGAGAAGGAAAAATCGATGAGGCCAATTTGGCTCTAGGCTATGTCTACGAGACCAGCGGTGTGGTCGTTCATGGTGAGAAGCGTGGGCGAACCATTGGCTTTCCAACGGCTAATATTCGTCCCCAAGCTGACCAAGTCCAACCAGGGCCGGGTATCTATGTGGTCGAGATTCAAGTCAATGGCATTTGGCATCAAGGCATGGCTTCGATTGGCTATAATGTGACCTTTGAGACGGAGACAGGTCTGACCTGCGAGGTGCATATTTTTAACTTCAACCAGCTCATTTATGGTGAGACCGTTAAAGTTCGTTGGCATCACTATCTACGTGGCGAAGTTAAATTTGAATCGGTTAAGGGCCTAATTCAACAACTGCAGGCTGACCAAGCAGCCTCGCAAGCTTACTTCCAGCAAATTAATAAGGAGGGCTAGCATGCAAGCCAAGGCCGCCTATATCCATATTCCTTTCTGCAAGAAAATTTGCCATTATTGTGCCTTTAATAAGTTTTTCTATGATGGCCAACCAGTCGGGGATTATCTGGCCGCCTTGGACCAGGAAATGGCTGCCTACGAGTTAGATCAGACGCAGCCCCTAGATACCCTCTATATTGGGGGTGGGACCCCAAGTTGCTTGTCTCTGTCAGAGTTGGATTACTTGTTAGCCTCTATTCACCGGCGCTTGCCCCTGACGGACAAGACCGAATTTTCTTTTGAGATTAACCCGGGTGAACTTAGTCTAGAAAAATGTCGTCTGCTCAAAGACCAGGGGGTTAACCGTATCAGTATGGGGGTCCAGACCTTCAATGACCGACTACTCCGTAAAATCGGACGTAATCATCGGGAAAAGCAAATCTACCAGTCCATTGACTGGTTTCGCCAGGTAGGCTTTGAAAATCTCAGTATTGATTTGATTTTTCGTTTACCAGAACAGACTTTAGCGGACTTCGATGAGAGTTTGACCAAGGCCTTATCTTTGGATTTGCCTCATTATTCCCTCTATTCTCTGATTATTGAGAATCAGACGGTCTTCCAGCAACTCATGCGCCAGGGTAAGTTGCCCCTGCCTAGCGAAGATGTTGATGCTGACATGTTTCAATTGGCTATTAACCGACTCAAGGAAGCCGGCATCCACCAGTACGAAGTCTCCAACTTCGCCAAACCAGGCTATGAATCGCAACACAATCTAGGTTACTGGCGTTATACGCCTTACTATGGCTTTGGTGCGGGTGCCCATGGTTTCTTAGATGGGACGCGTTATTACAATCACGGGCCCGTTCACCATTACCTTAAACAATTAAGAGCGGGAAATAAGCCTATTATTGATGCTAGTCCCTTGGACTTAGTTGATCAGATGGAAGAATTTCTCTTCTTGGCCTTGCGGACCACGCAAGGGGTCTGCCTAACAGACTTCCAAACACGTTTTGGCTATCGGGCGGAAGTCTTGTTTGCTGATTTCTTCAGACAGCAAGCTGAGCGTGGTCTTTTAATAGAAGAAAGTGACCGCATTTATTTAACAACAAGGGGCCTTTTCCTAGCTGATCTAGTCTTTCGGGATTTGATCGGTTGGCTCAAGGAAAGGCCGCAAATAATGAATAAGGAGGATTAATTGATGAATCGTAAATTTTTGAAGAATTTCTTTTTAGTAGTTTTAGGGAGTTTAATCTTTGCCTATGCCATTAATTTGCTACTGGTGCCTAACCATATGGGGGAGGGTGGCGTGACCGGGGTCACATTACTACTCAAGTATACGCTAGGTTGGGATAACGCTATTACTTACTGGATCATCAACGTGGTCCTCTTAATTATTGGGTGGCGTTATCTAGAGCGGGAAACCCTCTATCTGACCATTGTATCGGTTATGTGTATTTCCGTCTTCCAAAAGATTCTGCCTTCCACAGGCTTTATTCCCGAAAATTCCATGATTATTCCTCTTATGGCGGGTGCTATGATTGGGGTAGGGCTTGGTTTGGTTTTCCTAGGCGGCGGGACTACCGCTGGGGCTGACATTATCGTGATGATTCTCAATAAATATTTTGGGATTAACACCTCTGCTGGTTTCCTCATGATTGATACGGTCGTCGTACTTTCAACTTCCTTTGTTATCGGCTTAGAGAAGACGGTCTTAACCTTAGCCATGTTGGTTGTCTTTACCCGCATCATGAACTTTATCTTAGAAGGTTTCAACCCTAAGAAGTCCGTTACCATTATCTCTAAGGATTCGGATAAAGTGGCTCAGGCTATTTCCCAACGCATTCAACGCGGGATTACCATCCTCAAAGGGCAAGGTTACTACACCCGCAATGACAAAGATGTCCTCTTCATTGTGGTTAGCCGTAACCAGCTCCTACCTCTGCAACGGACAGTGCTTGAGATTGATCCAACTGCCTTTATGATTATCTCCAATGTCCAACAAGTACATGGGGAAGGTTTCTCCTTCTATCTAGATGCTGAGACTGGTCAACAGATTCCTCATCGCTAAAAAGCTTATAAACTCGCGCTTTTAACCAGTGCGAGTTTTTATTCTAGGTAAAATTAGCACTCTAATAAAAAGAGTGCTAAAATTTATGCTCAAAAGGGTTGACAAGGGGTAAAATAGGGTGTATACTAGCATTAGCACTTGAGGTAAAAGAGTGCTAAAAAAAGAGGTGAGAACAATGTTAACAGCTAGGCAACAACAAATTTTACAGTTGATTGTGCAGCTGTATGGCCAGTATGAAGAACCGATTGGGTCTAAGACCCTGCTTCAGAAGAGTCTATTGGATGTCTCACCGGCAACCGTACGAAACGATATGTTGGCACTTGAGCGCATTGGCTATCTCAAGAAGGCTCATTCTTCTAGTGGACGGATTCCATCCTTTGATGGTTACCGCTACTATGTAGATCGACTGATCGAGGATCAAGCAGATATTCAAATGGCTAAGCAAGATAGTGAGGTAATTCAATCTATCTTCCGTGATCGCCATTTTGACGCTATGCAGCACGCCCAATTGGCGGCTGATATCTTGGTCTCCTTGACTGGCTATACGGCCGTCGTTTTGGGAGAATTCAAGGAACAGTATCATTTAAGTGAGTTCCGCTTGATACAACTCAGCGAGAGTCGGATTGTCGCCATTGTCTTGACTGACAAGGGAAGCGTTGAAAGTGATCTAGTAGATTTACCACGATCCTTAAGTCGAGAGGACTTGGGTCGTTTGACTCAAGCCATCAACCAAGAAATTGTTGGCTTACCCTTACTAGAAGCACAGCAACGACTTAAATTGACCTTGCCACTCTTGATGCAGCGCTTAGTTGGCTTCCAAGTCGACTTTTCGTCAGTTATCACCAAATTAATGCGCCATTTGAAGGGGCGTAGTTACTATGTCAGTGGTAAGAATAACTTATTCGATTCAGTAGAAGTGTCAGATTACAAGCGACTCTTCAACCTAATCGATGGGTCAGCAGAAATGTTCCAGCTACTCGAAGCCAAGCAAGGCTTAGCAGTTGAACTGGGATTGGGAGGCCTAGCAGACGTCAGTCTAGTGACCTCATCCTATCAGTATCAAGCACAACAGGTCATCATCGGCCTAGTTGGTCCCGCTACTATGCCTTATCAGCGTGTACTGGGCTTGATGCATCACATCACGCATGAACTGGCCCATTATTAAGTAGCCACACCCAGAATTACCAAACCCTTAAAGGAGGCGATTACGTGTCAAAAACAGAAAAAGAAGTACTCAAGCAAGACATGCCTGTTCAAGATGAAATGCTTGATAAGATTCAAGACAGTGCTGATCAAGAAGAGGTTGAAGTTGATCAATCAAGCGACAGCCTAGATCAAGCCATTGAGGAAGCGGAAGACCAAGTCGGTCAGTTAGAGGCTGAAAAAGAAGCTTTATCCGACCAACTCTTACGTCTACAGGCGGAAATCCAGAACATGCGACGCATTAACCAACGTGAACGCCAAGATGCAGCCAAATATCGCTCGCAAAGCTTGGCCAGCCATCTCTTAGATGTAGCTGATAACTTGGAACGCGCCTTGGCAACCCCAGCTGAGTCTGAAGATGCCAAAGCCATCCATAAGGGCATCGAGATGGTTTACAAGCAGTTCCAACAAGCCTTTGAAAAAGAAGGCATTAGCGTCATTGACCCATTGAACCAAGCCTTTGACCCTAATTTCCATCAGGCCGTTAGCATGATGCCAGCAGGCGAGGGTCAGGAAGCTGATACAGTCATCAATGTCTTACAAAAAGGCTACTTGTTACAAGACCGGGTTTTAAGACCCGCGATGGTCATTGTCGCTCAGTAACAATTTAATGAATATTCCAGACTAAAAAATCAAACTAAAAGAAAAGAGGAAACTATTATGGCAAAAATTATTGGTATTGACTTAGGGACTACAAACTCTGCCGTATCTGTCTTAGAAGGCGGCGAAGCAAAAATTATCCCAAACCCAGAAGGTAACCGTACAACTCCATCTGTTGTGGCTTTCAAAAATGGTGAAATCCAAGTAGGGGAAGTAGCTAAGCGTCAAGCCGTTACCAACCCATCAACCGTAAGCTCTATCAAACGTCACATGGGTGATGGTAGCTACAAGGTCCACATGGATGGTAAAGACTACACACCACAAGAAATCTCTGCTATGATTCTGCAATACTTGAAGTCTTATGCAGAAGACTACTTAGGTGAGAAAGTCGACAAAGCGGTTATCACGGTACCTGCTTACTTCAACGATGCACAACGTCAAGCAACCAAAGATGCTGGTAAAATCGCTGGTTTAGAAGTTGAACGTATTGTCAACGAACCAACAGCCGCTGCTTTGGCCTATGGTTTAGACAAGACTGACAAAGAAGAAAAAGTCCTGGTCTTCGACTTAGGGGGCGGTACCTTCGACGTATCTATTCTTGAATTAGGTGATGGCGTCTTCGATGTATTGTCAACTTCAGGGGACAACCACTTAGGTGGGGACGACTTCGACCAAAAGATTATGGACTACTTAGTTGCTGAATTTAAGAAAGAACATGGTGTAGACCTTTCTAAAGATAAGATGGCCCTCCAACGTCTCAAAGACGCTGCAGAAAAAGCTAAGAAGGACTTATCTGGTGTGTCTACTACCCAAATCAGCTTACCATTTATCACTGCGTCAGCTGAAGGCCCACTTCACTTGGAATTGACCTTGACTCGTGCTAAGTTCGAAGAATTAACACACGATTTAGTAGAACGTACTAAACAACCTGTTCGTCAAGCCCTCAAAGATGCTGGCTTAACTCAATCCGATATCGACGAAGTAATCTTGGTTGGTGGTTCTACTCGTATTCCAGCCGTTGTAGAAGCAGTTCGTAAGGAAACTGGCAAAGAACCTAACAAATCTGTTAACCCTGACGAAGTAGTGGCTATGGGTGCTGCTATTCAAGGTGGTGTTATCTCCGGTGACGTGAAAGACATCGTCCTCTTAGACGTAACACCATTGTCATTAGGGATTGAAACCATGGGTGGCGTCTTCACTAAGTTGATTGACCGCAACACGACCATCCCAACTAGCAAGTCACAAGTCTTCTCAACAGCAGCTGACAACCAACCTGCGGTAGACGTACACGTCCTTCAAGGGGAACGTCAAATGGCGGCTGATAACAAGACCCTCGGTCGCTTCCAATTGACCGATATTCCACCTGCACCACGTGGTATCCCACAAATCGAGGTTACCTTTGACATCGACAAGAACGGGATCGTTAACGTAAGTGCTAAGGACTTAGGGACTGGTAAAGAACAAACAATCACTATCAAGTCTAGCTCAGGTCTAACTGACGAAGAAATCGACCGCATGGTCAAAGACGCGGAAGCTAACGCTGAAGCCGACAAGAAACGTCGTGAAGAAGCTGACCTCCGCAACGAAGTAGATCAATTAGTCTTCCAAACTGACAAAGTTTTAGCTGACCTTAAAGACAAGGTTTCTGAAGAAGAAGTTAAAAAGGCTGAAGCAGCTCGTGACGAACTCAAGGCAGCCATCGAGGCCAATGATTTAGATCAAATGAAGGCTAAACGTGACGCCCTCAATGAAATCGTCCAAAACTTAACCGTTAAACTCTATGAGCAAGCCGCGGCCCAAGCTCAAGCAGCTCAAGGCGATGCGCAAGCTCAAGCTGATACAAGTGCCGCTGGCGATGACGTTGTAGACGCTGAGTTCGAAGAAATCGACTAATTTGAGAGGTAAGGACCAACGCCAGAGCTTGTCTTTGGCGTTTCCTTTCTAATTTAACTGTGTCATAAGCCCTAGGGCTTGAATAAAGGAGTGGGAAAATGGCAGATAAACGTGATTACTACGACGTCCTAGGGGTCTCTCGAGATGCTAGTGACGCCGAAATCAAGAAAGCCTATCGTAAACTATCCAAACAATATCATCCAGACATTAACAAAGAAGCAGACGCAGCCGATAAATTTAAAGAAATTACCGAAGCTTACGAGGTCCTAAGTGACACTGATAAGCGCTCTATGTACGACCAATATGGTCACGCAGCCACCGACGGCTCCTATGGTGCCGGTGGTTTCGGTGGTGGCGGTTTTGGCGGCTTCAGCGGTGGAGGATTTAGTGGCTTTGAAGATATCTTCGAGTCCTTCTTCGGTGGCGGAATGGGGGGTGCTGGTTCTGCAAGAGCCAATGCAGCCCGTCGGGGTGATGACCTCCAATACCGGGTTAAACTCAAATTCGAGGAAGCCATTTTTGGTAAGGAAGTCACCATCACCTATAATCGTAAGCAAGAATGTCATACCTGTCATGGTTCAGGTGCCAAGGAAGGAACTGAGCCGGTGACCTGTCACAAGTGTCATGGTTCTGGGGTTATCAACGTTCAGCGTAATACCCCATTTGGCGCCATGATGTCTCAGGCAACCTGTGATGTCTGTCGCGGGACGGGTAAAGAAATCAAGGAAAAATGTACGACCTGCCACGGTGCTGGAACAGAAACCCAACAGCATTCGGTCAAAGTCACGGTCCCTGCAGGGGTAGAGGACAACCAACAAATGCGAGTATCTGGTCAAGGTGAAGCCGGAACCAATGGCGGACCTTACGGCGACCTCTATGTGGTCTTCCAGGTCGAGGAGAGTGATATCTTTGAACGTGAAGGTACCGAAATCTTCTACGAACTGCCTATCAGCTTTAGCCAGGCAGCCCTAGGGGATGAAGTCAAGGTGCCAACTGTTCATGGTAACGTCAAACTTAAAATCCCAGCTGGTACCCAAACTGGTACCACCTTCCGTTTACGCGAGAAGGGGGCACCAAGCCTACGCGGTGGCCGCAATGGGGACCAACACGTAACCGCCAAGGTAGTAACGCCAAAACGCTTAAGTGATCGCCAAAAGGATCTCTTCAAGCAACTGGCTGAATCTAGTGGTGAATCTGTCAAGGGCCATGAAGGTGGCTTCTTCGATAAGATGAAGGATATGTTTGAAGGCAAATAATTAATATGCAATAAAAAAGACCGTCAGAACAATGTTTCTGTCGGTCTTTTTTTGTCTATGGGGCAAACATGGGGCAGTTTAGATAAAATTCACTGTCATCCTCTCGATTGATTGCCGTAAAGATTCATCTAATTTTTGAGAGTGGTGGGCATAGATTTTTTCAATCATTTTAGTATCTGTATGCCCCACATGATGCGCAATAAGATGCAGGGGGATACCATGTTCAATCGCAAGAGTGACAAAGGTGTGTCTAAAATAATGCGTGGTTACTCTTTTGCCTGGTATGTTAACCTTTGATAGTTCTCTATTGAACTGAAGCAAAGAATAAGGCTTTCCGGTTCTAGTGGTGAATAGTAGAGTGTTATCAGGAGAAATAGACTTATATCTCAACTTCTTTGTCTTAGAAATAAGTATCTGTTTCTTTATCAAGGTGATTGTGTCATCGTTGATATGTATCACTCTGTCTTTACCAGTTTTAGTTGGCCCAAAATCATTAACCATGTGACTCCAACTTTTGTTAATGGTAATAGTCCTGGATGTCAAATCAATGTCCTGTTCGTAATCTATTGCAACAGCTTCTCCAATTCGAACGCCTGTCAGCATCTGAAACATGCTTAGATTAGCGACTTCCGTTTTCCCCATTTCTTCCAGTTGTTGAACGAGAGATTTAATCTCATCGTGCTCCAGGTATTTATAGGTGTTTTCTTTCGGCATGTTAATTCGCTCGACTACCAGTTTTTCACTAAAATCATTGTCATAGTACCCATACTTTACACCGAACTTAATGATATGTTTAAGTACTTCTCTACGTTTGTTAGTATAAGAGTAAGGTCTACCTGACTTTGATAATCTAAGCAAGTGCTGATTCATCATAATGTCATCAACTTTACTTGCCAAAAAGTGACCGAGATCAGATTTGATATGATCCACAACGTTTCGCCGGTTAATCGCTGTGCTCTTCCTTACGGTTTGGACATATACAGAGAACCACTCATCTACTAACTCACCAAAGCTAACCTCAGATGATGCGCTAGGAGCCCCTAGCGTGGCTGTGTAGGCTTCGTATAACTTAACAGACATATTTGCCTTGTCGTTCTTCTTAGAGCTGACAAGGCTTATTTTTTTGACTTTTCCAGTGTGTGGGTTTTTGAACCGTTCGCAGTATCGGTACTTGCCGTTTGGGAGTTGTTCTATCCACATTTTAATCTACTCCGTTAGTTCAGTGACTTCGATTGAGTCGTACAATACGAATATGGAGAAGGAACCTTCTTCATCAGCTGATAAGTAAACGAATTGTTTTTCGTCAGCATGGTCTGCGCTTCTGGTGTTGCCATCTATAACATCTTTTATTGATGGTGTGATACCTACACCGAAAGATTCTAGTATTTCTTTTACATACGCTTTAGGCACATTATTAACCGCCACTTGGTTAATAGTATACTTTCCGTTAAGATCTCCTCTAATAAAAATCATAAACTGACCCTTGCTCTTATCCATGCTGTAAGAAGCTATTGAATATCTTTCTTGAACCATTCCCTTTGTATCAAACGGGTACCATAAGTTATCAATCTTAAAGTTGGCAGCTATTTCTGTTTGGGTCTTTTCTAGATTGTTTCTGTCAACCAAATGCTTATCTTCCGGAAACTTAAATCCTGCCAGCATCAAGAAGAGGGGGAGAAGTAAGAAAAGTTTTTTCATAAATTGGGTCATCTCCTATTGGTTTTGTTGGGCCAAGTATAAAGCCATTGAAAGTTTTAGTCGGTTAACCTTGAATAGATTAACTGTATAATGAGCGTTCTCTTCCGAGAAGCCATGATTGAACATCAGATAAAACTTCAATCTGATCTCTAACGCCTGGTTACTGATACCGAAGTGTTCTGACATGTACTTCATACTTCTTCCTTCTTCGATGCACCGTTCAATAGCAGCGTCATTTATCAATAAGATACTTGCTGAGAAGTTGGCTTCACGTTCCAACTTTTTATGAGCAGGTGAGTAATCAGTATCTTCTATTAGTTGTGATAGGTGTTGCCCACCTTGTTTATTATGCTCTAAAATAGCATGGCTTACCTCGTGCGCTAAACTGAAGTTGACGCGTTTTTTATTCTCGTCTGGAGCATAAAGAATAAATACGCCAACATCTGTAAAATGAATTACACCTAGCAGTTTAGTGGGGGCAATCCTGCCTTTTATTGCAGGCTCGAAAACATAGTCAAGAACATCGACACAATAACAAAATACGTTTGTAAATGTTAGGTCTGATAGATCCTTGCCAGTGAAATCAGCGACATCTGCAAGAAAAGAATCAATTTTAGGCTTAATACGTTTATACATGAGTTCCATGCCTTTTGACATAGCGTCCTCTCCTTTTCACGAATATATGTTCGTACAAATCTTAAAAAAGAGAAAGCCAATGTGGCTTAACCTCTATTCTGTTTTTCGCGTTTCTTTCTAATAAGTTCCGCAAGAACTTCGCTAGCATTTAACATATCGCGTTCAAACTCTTCTTTTTCCTCATCAGTAAGATCAGAAACATCAACTCGATAGTATGCAGCAAATGTTTGCGGTTGGGGCTCATCACTTCCATTCAATAGAAATTCCATAGTAACACCAAAATATTCAGCAACTTTTTGAACCTTATCAACAGAAGGAGTTGTTTTCTTCCAATGGTAAAAGGTTTTTTCGTTCCAATCTAACGCACGAGCTACTTCTGTCAGTGTCATTTTGCGTCCGGCTGCTAATTCTTTTATACGCTCAAACATTGATAAATCAACCTTTCTAGCAACCTTAGAAAAAAATAGTTCGAAATCTGCGAATAACCACTTGCATAATGGTTCGGGATATGTTACTATAGTTTTCGTAAGGATAAGCGTTTATAAATTCGTAACAAGAAACGTTTATGAAATTGAATAATCACAATAGTTAAAACGTTGGGGAACGGTGAGACTGTTGTTTGAATAGCCTATTTCATAGGGTTATTTGTTACGCCCTTAGGGTAACATAAACCGAACTGGGTGTCAATAGTGGTTTGAGATTTTTAACAGTTTCATGAACGAATTTATAAACGTGCCTTACAAATACTAAAAAAAAGAGGTGTTCAAAATGTTAAATCTAATCACTGCGATGGCTTGGCGTTTATCTACGAGCGACTTGACTTTTGATAAAAAGTTTTCTCATAAGGCTCAAATCACTGAAGACCCATCCGGATGGAATTTGGTAAGAGTGGGCTTAGATGAACTTGATGCCAAAGTAACAGTCATCAACGAACGCGCTGTGATTATCAACGGTAAGAAGTACGGACTTGAAAAGCGGAAAATGTCTATCGGGCCCGGTCACTATTATCAGTTGGTTCCTTAAAAGTGAGCCACAAACAAAAGAAAGGAGGAACGTATAATGAGCAACTTGAGCAGCGGAAGAGAGAAGATCCTCAAGTTCCTGGAGCAACATAAGATGACGGTTGCTGATCTAGCGTCAGCATACAGTGTCAATCGAAGTGAACTGTCCAACTACCTCAACGGAAACATCGAGAGCGAGAAGGGCAACAAGCTAATTCTAAAAATCATTTCTGACTTCAAGATTAGATAGGGGTGTAAAGCATGCAACTCATAGAATCAAAGAAAGTTTCTCAAGCCTGGGTTTATCCAGAGCAAGTAAAAGAAATCTTCAACTACAAGGACCCTAGCAAAAAGCTGAGAGCCTTTCGTGAGTTCGTACAAGCCCACCCTAATTATTACAAGTGGTTCAAACAGTGTTGGCTAGGTAAGTCGATAAAAGACTTCCAATACGCCTTCATCCCACTGGCTCATTTTTGGGAGAACCAAACGCTACTAGAATCGGGTAGCCGGTCAATTAAGTTTGATTTATCTGAGATAGAAAGGATACGCATTGTATATGGCTTATAGAGGTTTTGTCTTAGTGGATATAGAAGCAGTGATTCATTACCAAGACGGTAGTCACGTTAGAGTGGCTACACAGTTTGAGGAGAACACAACACTTAAGAACGTGCATGCCTACTTTGAAGCGGCAGCTAAGTTCTTAAACCCTAATATAACCATTGGAAACATCACCATGAATTATGGAGGTGTTGAGTATGTTGAAGGATGATCACTCAGTCGGTTCTAACATTCGTGATATACGAGAACAACTTGGTATCAGCAAAGTGTGTTTAGCAGGACGCATCGGAATTCATCGCAATGCAGTGGCTAAGATTGAGTCAGGTGAACGTAAGCTCAATCAAAAAGGACTTAAAGTCTTTGCTAGAGCATTGGGTGTGACGGTACAGGATATCCTAGCGGGCATCTGAAAGGTGGTGAGAGAAATGAAACTAAGTCTTAAGAACATCCATATCTACATGCTTCTATCACTTTTAATCTTAGGAGCATTAACCATGGTTTGGGCCTGGTGGTGTAACGATTGCAAGCCTGGTGGAGACGGTCTAGCAAACGGAGTCGTTATCATCGGTTGGGCCATCGCACTGATTGCTGCAGGGTTATACGACTTGGAGGTGAAAAAGAATGTTGTTTGAGGACTTGTCCAATTCAGCAAAGTTGAGAGCTCTTAAGCAGATACCTAACGGACACACAACAAGTGACTACCGCTTCACTGAAGAAGGCATCATCTTGGTGTGCGTTAGAAAACAACAGCACCAAATCGCATTAGAGGAATTAATGAAGTCAGTAAGGTTCTATGATGCGACGCGAGACAAGAGTCATATTGAGGACATCTTGTACTTCGCAGAAAAACTAAAAAAGACCATGTAGCCGGCAAGCAAAACATGGTCAGTAGTAAATGTTTACAAGGAGATTATATCATTATGCTTCCAGAAAAGAAAGTCGAAACCGATATTAAGAAATACCTAGATCATATCGGGGCCTACCACGTTAAGATACATGGCTCAGCTTTCATGCCTTCAGGCACACCTGACATCTTGGCCTGTGTAAAAGGAGTCTTCGTCGGTATCGAAGTGAAGAAACCAAAAGGCGGGCGAGTCAGCGAGCTGCAGAAATTTAAAATCAAACAAATTGAAAAAGCAGGAGGGATAGGCATTGTCGCAAACGATGTACTCGTCGTACAAGAACGCTTCGAGCGAGAGCATCTTGTATGAGTCAATCCCAGGATATGAAGGTTATTATGTCGTATCACCACGAGGAGAAGTATTTTCTTTGCCTAGAGTTGTAAAAGGTAAAGGTAATTCTAGTCAAAAAAGAAAAGCTCATAAGTTAAGACATGACATATCGAAAGGTTATCACAGAGTTACGTTGTTCAAAGAAAACGTAAGAACTAGATATATGGTACATAGATTAGTCGCCATGGTGTATGTTCCTAACCCATGTAATAAACCTGAAGTAAACCATATAGATGGGGACAAAGATAACAACGACGCTTCTAATTTGGAATGGGTAACTTCCAGTGAGAATCAAATACATGCATTTTCCACCGGCTTGCAAAAAGGGAAACCAACTAATTTTAAATTAACCGAAATTGAAGTCGAAGAAATCAAGCGTCGACTTTCAAAAGGAGAACGAGGGTGCGATTTAGCAAAAATATATGGGGTATCGCAACAAGCTATATCCAACATAAAAACAGGAAGTAGGTGGGGCAAAAAATGTTCGCACATTATGTAGAAGCTTCAAGCTGCTCTATGCTTTATAAGTTCCAAAAAGAAATCTTGGATAGATCTCAACCAAACTATTTCCTAGCTATGGACACAGGGACCGGTAAGACCATCACTAGCCTTCACCATTATTTAAAATTTTCAAAAGGTGAACCGCTTATTATCTTCGCCCCGGCCCAGAAAGTTAAAGAGGGTGGTTGGGAACGAGATATTGAGTTCATCGAAAAGCACTATGACATTAAGATACCGCACAGAGTGATTAGCTACGGTGTCTTGGCTAAGCAGAAAGTGCCTAGCAAACAGTTCTTCGTTATCTTTGACGAAGCACACTACATTAAGAACCCTACATCACAACGAGGGAAGGTTGGTCAACAGTTCGCCAAAGCAGCTACACATTTCTGCTTGCTGACTGCTACGCCACTCTCAAACGGTTGGGAAGACAGTTATAACTACTTCATCATGTTTGGGTACTTCCGAAACAAAACGGACATGAACCGACAACATGCGGTATACGAAGACTTGCGCTTTGGGCCGAAGGTAGTGAAGAAGATTGTAGCCTGGCGAAACGAAAACTTGCTTAAGTCATACTTCAACCGGTTCACGGTCAGCATCAGCAAGGATGATGCGCTAGATCTGCCGCCGTTGGTAGAGCGTCGTGTGACCTTCCAACCATCGAAGGAATACAAGACCTTGCGCAAGACAAGGGTTCTCAACGATGAAGCCTTTGATAACATACCAAAACTTATCCATGGGCTTCGGTACTGGGCCAATCAAGAAGACAAGCTCTCTTACATCGAGATGCTGCTTCAAGGGACCAACCGCAACGTGATTATCTTCTACCAGTACAAAGAAGAATACGAGCGACTGCATGAAATAGCACTCAAGCTAGGTAAGCAAATCTACGTTGTCAACGGTAAGGCATCACACCTTCCACCTAGAGACATCTGGCAGAGCCTTAAATCATCAGTAACACTGGTTCAATACCAGTCAGGTAGTTCAGGTATTGAACTCCAGTACGCGTCAGAGGTGGTTTTCTACACACCAACTTATAGCTACCAGGACTACGAACAGTCTTTAGGGCGAGCATACCGGAACGGTCAGACTAAAAAAGTGACGGTTTACCAGTTCGAGACTCAGCATACGATTGAGTCAGAGGTGTGGGAGGCCTTGGCCAACAAGAAAGACTTTAGCACGCAGCTATACGCAATGACGAAATTAGGAGGTTAAACATGTTTGGACTACAAAAGCAAGACCTAAATGTAACTCAGAACCGCAACTTATATGTAGGTGGTTCAGATGTTCCAACGATTTTAGGCATCAACAAGTACAAGAGCCAGTTTGAACTGGCCAAAGAAAAGCTAGGTATCATCGAGCGTGAGTTTCATGGCAACGAGTACACAACGTACGGTAACCAGTTGGAACCACAGATTAGAGATTACATCAATGCAGTTAACCAGATGAACTTTATCGTGAATACCTTCATCGACGAAGAAAAGAGTATCCGGTCCAATGTCGACGGTATCGACTTAGACCACAAGATACTCCTAGAAATCAAGACTCACGGTAAGAAGCCGGATATCAAAGTTTACAGAGCTCAGATGCAATTGTACATGGCGCAAACAGGCTGCCAAGTTGGTTGGCTGGCTATGTATAACCGACCTGAGAACTTTGACACTGAGTTCGATGTCGAGCGTCTCCAAATCATTGAGGTAGAACGGGACGAGGAAGAGATTAAGCAAATCTTAGATGCTATCGAAACCTTCTGGGTCCGTTGCGAGTACCTGCGTGATCAGCATGACATGTCAGAGACGGAGTTCATGACGAAAGGAACGGATGTCGACAAAACGCTGATGAAACTCAACCGAGTAGCTCCAGACATCGTGGCCTTTAAGAAACAACTCAAAGAGATGGAAGCTATCGAAGCAGACCTCAAGAAAGAACTCTATGACAAGATGACGGAATACGACATCAAGCAACTGGACACTCCACTCATGAAGGTAACAAGAGTGCTGCCAACCGTATCAAAAGGCTTTGATAAAAAGGGTCTCCAAATCAAATATCCAGACATCTACGAAGAGTTTGAGACTGAGACTAAGAAATCAGGCTATGTAAAAATCACAGAAAAGAAAGGTAAGGAATAAACCATGATTAAGAAACTTCAAACCACCACAAAATACTATGCCAAAACAGAGGAAGAAGCAGAGGGTGCAGTTATTATGGCTGAGTCCAATACAAAAGGGCGCATCATTAAAAAGTCTATCCAACGCAAGACTTCAAAAGACTCAATCTACTACGAGGTGGTTATCACTGAAGAATTTACCACTTCAAAAGAACAACTAGAAAAAGAGGAGCTGATCTAAGATGGCAATCAATTTAGCAACGGTATTACCACCAAACAAGAAACAAGCAACAGTCGACACACCGCGTAACTTCTTCCTTTATGGCCAAACCATGAACGGTAAGTCTTACCTGGCAGGTGAGTTTCCTAATCCACTTTTCCTAGATACAGACGGTAACGCCAAGGCTAATCCGTTCCCATCGCTTGAGTTGCGAAATATCCGAGGTAAAGACGGTAAGATTGAGCGTTCAATCATCGACCAACTAGACGATATCATCACAGCATTGCAGACTCAGAAGCATACTTTCGAGACTTTAGTCCTTGATGTTATTGATGATATCGTAGTCATGATTGAAGCGACAATCTGCGACCGAGAGGGTGTCGAGACATTAGCGGACATTGGCTACGGTAAAGGCTACGCAGCATTCAAGTCAATCTTCCAACAGTTGGTGATTGAACTCAAAGCCTTGCCAATGAATATCGTGTACGTGAGCCGAATCAGCACCAAGATTGAAAACAACGTGACAATTGAAGAACCATCTCTTCCAGAGAAGCACGTTAACATCGTCAACGGTAACTGTGATTATATGATCCAGTGCAAGAAGATTGGCAAGAACTACATCCGACAAGTCAAGATGAAACGTAAGAACTATGTACGCGAACAAATCGACGATGCCAATATCTTAGCTATCTTAGACACAGTGACCGGAGCGTTTGAACGCAGCCGACCAACTAGCAAGAAAGAGCAAGATGCCATCGTGAAGAAACTTGAGGAAGCTCAAGAAGAAGTCATCAAAGGTGCAGATGTCTTTGAGGAAATGGAAGAAGAGGTAGCTCAACAAGTAGCTGAAGCTTTAACCAAAGAACCAGAGCCAGCACCTGCCACACAACCAACACAAGGACTCAAGTCAAGCCGTCCTCGTCCAAAGATTAAATAATTAAAGAGAAAGAAGGAACTAAATTATGTCACTAAGAAATTTAATGCAACAAGTAACCGCCAACTACGATCCAAAAACTAGCCCGTCTCAAGCAGAGAGCATTCCTCCAGGTGAGTATGATGTAGTCATCGAAGCAGTGGGCCACACAGTTTATGAATCAGGCTACGACGCTATCGCCATCAAAGCCAAAATCGTTGGTGGGGACCATGCAGACCGAACTGAGTTAATCAACATCAACGTAGACCCTGACAATGAGACCTACACTAAATGGCCAGGCTTACTGAATAACGCCATCCGGTCAATGACCCAGTTCATCTACGCAACTGGCTTACAACTTACTGACGATGATTGGGAAGACCAATTGACATTAGGACAAGCGGTGGGCGAGGCACTAGGTAAACAATGTGTGCTCCGTATCACTGAGACAACTTCTAAGAAATCAGGCAAGACTTATCGCAACTATGAGTTCTTAGCTTATGACGATATGCCTGCTTTCTAAAACTAACTAGCAAGGAGATGTAAATATGCCAACTAAATACAAGGTGCATTTGCATCCTATTCCATACGAATACAAGCCCAATAGTGTTCAAGTGGCGAGCCTAAGTAAAACTATTACCTCGCATACAGAAGAACTCACAGCGCAAGAATTAGCCGAAAAATTAGCCCAGGGACACACAGTGGTCCTTGGGTTGATGAATGGCGAACGTAAAAAGGCAAACTTCATCTCTCAGCAAGTCTTGATGTTGGACTTCGACAACAAGGTAGGAGACGAGAAAGCCAAAGGCGAAGACTATGTCACGATTGCTGATATCTTGGCCGATGACTGGTTCAAAGCTAATGCAGCCTTTATCTATAAGACCTTCTCTTACCAAAAAGACTGGGAAAAGTTCCGAGTGGTGTTCTTGCTAGATCAGCCACTAACCAAGCACGAAGATGTCACTGAAGCTTATAAATGGCTCATGAAGGCCTTCCCTCAAGCGGACCCATCGACAAAAGATTGCAGCCGGCTCTTTTATGGCGGTGAGGAGTACATCGAGATTAACTTTGACAACATTCTGACGATACCGAAGAAAAAAGATGAGACACAGTCAACCACACACACACATCAACCGTCTCATCATTATCCAAAGACCGTCAAACCTTTAACCAAGCGTCAAAGCAGTCAGATGATACGTGCCTACATTGAACGAGAAAAAGACAACCTGCAAGACTATGGTAACGCCCTCTCAGCAATCACAGTGATTGCGAAGGCGGCCTTGGTAGGTGAGATTGACGAAGAGTCGGCAAGAGAGTATGTCAAACTCTTGGCCATGGATAAGCACATCTGGGAAGCGGAGAATGAACTTAAGCTCAACGAGTTCTTAGGCAAGCGACCTGAAGATATCTACACCAACTACACCTTCCGTCAAAAGTTCGGAGCAGGTGGCAAAGGTAAGAGCGATTTTGATGTCTTCGAGTATGCCAATGAGTTTATCGAACGCTATCAAGTGGTCTACTATAATCAGGCCTTGTTCTTTAGAACAGGCGTGTCATGGTCAAGTAGTGATAATAAACTGCTGCGCCTGGTAGACCAAGAGGTCAACCTCAAACGCTCAGCTGACACTGAGTTACTGCATCAGCTAATTAAGAAGGCCCCTCTGATTGAAGAGGAGATACTCAACATCCAACTTAAGAACGACTACCGCATTGAAGGTGGCAAGGTCAAAGATGGAGCAGTTGAGGACTTCACACCTTATCTCTTAGATGTGGCCTATGATCCAAAAGCCTACGACCAAACAGTTGATGACTTCCTTAACTTCTTAGTCAAGGACAGACAGGACTTGCGACTCATCATTGAAGAGTTACTTGGACACATTATCATGCTTCAAGGTTTCCCTCACAAGGTCTTCTTCCTGGTAGGGGAGAAAGGTGGTAACGGCAAGTCCACCTTCCTAGAGATGCTGAACAATTTTGTAGGCGAGCTAGGCAGCAATATCAACTTGGAGAACTTCAAAGACCACACTTCAGTGGCTAGTTTAGAGGGGAAGTTAGTAAACATCGGTGACGATATCGACGCTAGCTACATGGAGAAGTCTCAAATCTTCAAGACCCTGGCATCTGGTAACAAGGTGGCCCTTCGTCCAATCTACAAAGAGCCATTCACACTGAAGAACAGAGCAACGCTCATCTTCACTGCCAATGACATGCCAGTCTTCAAGGATAAGACAGGTGGGATAGAACGACGCTTAGTTATTCTTCCCTGCGATAACGTAGTTAAGACAGCTGACTTTGAGATTGATAAGAAGCTGTCATCTGATCAGGCAAAGTCCTATATCTTAAACCTCGCCCTCCAAGGTTTGGAGAGGATACGGAGGAACGGCGGGAAGTTGTCTGAGTCTGAAACACTAAAACATGAATTAGAAAGTTACATGGAAGACAGTGACACTGTCCTCAGTTATATCAACAACAAGGGTATCGACCCTAACATGGACCGCAAGATGGTCTACTCCGATTATGTCCAGTACTGTGCTGAGATTGGCCAGACTCCTCATAAGGCGATTGCGTTTGGTAAGCGGCTAAAAGCAAAAGGCTATGAGACGAGAGAGACCAGGAGAGCAGGAGTCAAAATGTTCCTGTATGAGAAGGTGGATGCTTGACCTAAAACAGCCCCTAAGTAGATAAAAAGGCGAACATCCTTTCTATGGGCTGAAATATCGTTGATATGACGCGGTTTCTGAGAATCAGCCCATAGATAGCCCATAGATGAATTTCAACTTATGGGCTGGTCTAAACCCTTGGGAGAGTAAGCGTCAGCCCATGTCAGCCCATAAGTCCTATATTTTTTTCTATCTTTTAGAGAAAAAATAATAATAATACATAATTATTAATTATTATTATGAATTTATAGAGAAATAGGAAAAATGGCCAAAAGTTTGGGACTTATGGGCTGAAAGTGGGATAAACGTTGATATGACGCAATTCTTTCAGCCCATAGATGGTGATTTCATCTATGGGCTAGCCCCAAGAAATCTATGGGCTGTTCAAAGATGCGCAAAGTTTGCGCCTGAATGAAGAGGTGAAAGGTATGAACTCACGCGATTGGCCCGACGGTTGGGAGCGAGTTTTGGCACTGTCAAAAACAGATAGCCAAGGTCGAGCCATTGAGATAACAGACGAAGAGGAGAAAGAACTCAAGCAACTAGGTAGAAACTTCTGGGGTAAAGAGACCAGGGGAGAGAGCTCTCCGAAAATTAAAGAGCAGGTGCAAGAGATGCGGATGAAGTTGGTGAAAGAGAACATCGATGCTATCAACAAGTTTTTACGCAAGCACAAACTCTCTTATGCTGAATTTGCAAAACTGACAGGTCTATCAAGAACCTGGTATCCAACCATGGTAAAAGATAAAACGGTCGTGGCCACTGATGTGGCGGATAGGTTGAAAGAGAAGTTCGGTTTGGTCCTGAATAGCAAACGTGACTATAGCCGGATGAGATCTAGAATTTTAAGAGGTGAGAATGATGAGTGAGTTAATTTTGGTAGTTGCGTTACTGATTTCGCTAGGCTCGTGGATAGGGTTAGGTGTGATTTTGTATAAGGAACACCTGGAAGAGAGAAAGAGAGTTACTGAAGAGTGGCGCAGACGCAACGTTAAACCAACAGCTGAAGATTGGCGAGCAATTGGCAAAGATATGGAAAAAGCCATAAAAGATGTATCGAACAACATTGAAGCACTTGTAGGAAAGGGAGATAACCATGAGTAAACATCTAATTGATAAAGTAATTGAAACAATGCAAACAGCATCAGTATTTTTAATTGACCCACTAACAATGAATGACGCTATCAATAGCGTGAATTATCTTAAGTGGCTCAAACCAACAGTCCCACAATATGTGGCAGATTGGTTCGAAGATAACTCAGAAGGATCTGTGAAGCATTGGGTCCTTCACTTCGAGGAACACGACACACCTGCTGATGTTGCTGATTGGCTTAACAAGCAAGATGACTTCTTCATGACATTAGCTAAGATGGAAGAATTTGGATACTTTGTGGAAGGTGAGTAATGATGGAGAAGATTGACAAGAAAGCTGTAGGCGCTGGGGATGGCGTAAAGCGGTATATGTACGTTATCACCCACTCGGATTATAGCGGCCTAATCGTACAGACAAAAATATACGCAAAACTGTACACATCACTTGAAGCAGCAGAAAGAGCTGTTGTCCGTTATAAATATGAGCAAGGAGTGCCGGTAGACCAAGATCATCGTTTTAGCATTGAAAAGATGGAGGTAGTGGATTAATGTTTATCAAAGTGACACTTAAAGACACAGCGGTATAT